>JAZRBK010000442.1:0-3959 GCA_045635025.1 Candidatus Scatosoma sp. | reverse complement strand
AATAAACTTGTTGATACCAAAGCTCGTGTGCAACCATGTGCCCCATCCAGCTACGCTTTTTACCCCAAGCATTCAAAATAGCAACTTTCGCAAAATTCCTCGGCGTTTGCGTCTTAACCGTATCATATATGTAGCGGAACTCATCGCAAACCTCTGCCGCACGATTGATGAATTTCGGAAACTTTGCAGCTAATTCCAAATAACCGCCAAAACCAATGCGGTCAATAGGATTGCGCATCATAGCTCTACGCGCCGTAATCCAGTTGCGATTAAGCTCCGCAACTGCGTTCTCTTCGTTTCCCTCAAAGAAGGTATCAGGGAAGAAGTACGGCAAAAAGCGTCCTTCGCGATATTTTACGTTCGGCATATCGGAAAGCATACGCACGGTTACACCACCGCCAACAGAACCTACAATCGCATCCAAGTTCAAATCCTTAAAATGGTCGCCATATGGCTCCGTACCTATCCAGCTATCCCCAAGGAACATCATTGCCTCTTTGCCTTCTGCATGCACGATGTCAATGAGTTCGCGTACCGTTTTGGTAACATATTTTTCCGTAAACTCCATATAATCACGGAATTTTGGCGTGGGGTTAACAAAATTGTTTTGATAAGTACCTTGCGCCACAATGTCTTCCGTTTTCAAGGTGTACCCGTACTCCTTTTCAAAGTCATCAAATGCACGAGGACTCGCCGTCATGGGATACCCAAACCAGTCTACGTGTTTTTCCTTATTGATTTCATTGAAAACGAGAAAGAAGTGATACAGGAACGTTGTATACCTCACAACGTTGACATTTTTATTTTCGTCGCACCACTTCCGCATATTGTCTTTAATATGTTCGAATGTAGCCGCAAAGCGTGTATCCATTACCTTGTGCTTTTCAATATTCCAGTTGTTCGTTATGTAGTTATACATTTGGGTGGAATCCCAAAGATTTTGTGCAAAGAAATTAACGGTGTATTCATGATAAGGTTTTACGTTTTCAACGCGTACCTGTCCCCCGCCTATGTATTCCCAAGTAAAAATTTCTTCACCCGTCGTTCTATCGAACACTTGCCAATATTTCTTGGGACTTTCTTCGTTTACACCAAGTTGGTCGTGCGAATATCCCTTCAATAAATCAATCGTCAGCGTTTCTTCCGTTGCCAAACAATAACCCGTCATAAGCAATACGCTTTGCAATTCATCCGTATGCTTGTCTGCCCACTCGTTATCCCCACGCACCACGAAATAAGTGTTATACACCTTATCCGCAATTTCGAGAGCGTTTTGAGGCAAATGCGTACCATCACAATCACGTACCGCATCAGCACCCCATAAATCTGCAATTTTTTTTGTACCTTCCACATAATTTTCATCCGTGGGAATTGTAATTCTACCTTTTCTCATATTTCACCTCATCTATCTAATAAAATATCCCTTACGTCTTCTATCTGCTTTTGAGAAACCCCGAATGAGAGCAGATAATTTTCTATCGCCAAAGACAAATCTTCCGTCCCTTCACCATAATCCTCCAATATTGTTTGATACATATAAGTCCAACAATAGGATGCAGCGTCTTTAATATCCTGAGTCGTTACTGTATAATCGAAGCCTGTTTCTGTAATTTTAGCCCTAACTCTCCCGCCATAAATTGAAGTAGTTGTTAATTCAAAGTCTCGGGTTAAATCTGCAAACGAAACACCCAACAAGCCGTTAATGATAAAAGAAAGGAATCCCGTACGATCTGCCCCAGCAGTACAATGAAACACGATAGGATAATTGTCTCTTTCGCTTAACACCTCAAACATATCTACAAACGATTGCTCCACTTTTCTATTATAAACAAATGAACTTGGAACGTTGTACATATAGGCATATAAAGGAAACGTAAAGAAGTTATACTCATCACCAAAAGCACACATAGTCTGTCCACCGTCATGCCCCTGGGGATCACGCAAATCAATCTCCGTTTTTATGTCCAAAGTTTGCGTTACTGTTTTAATCCCTTTAGGACGTATTTCCTGCAACGAACCAGCACGATACAATAAGCCGTAAGCAACTTTTTCACCGCTTTGCGTTTTCCAACCGCCCAAATCACGCATATTTGACACACCGTCAACATCCACGTAACGAACTGGCTTATCTACACATAAAAAACTGCCTAAATCTATCGTCTTACCGTCTTGTTCAACCTTGTACCAATATTTCTGTCCAGGAATGCAATGACCAATCTCTAAAGACGTACGCTTTGTTTCTTCTACGTACGCATCCTTAAACTTGGAATTGTCTGCAATCGATACTGTATACGTTTCTAAAAAAGTACCGCCTTCCCAAGTCAACTCCAACGCAGGACGATCATACGTCGTATTCTCCATATTCTTAAAGGCGACAATTTGATCTGCTTCGGTCTCGGCATCTAAATATGTTCTAACTATAGGCGCACATAAATCCACCGTAAAGAACTTTTCTTTATTTTCAGTAGACTTTGATGTACAAGCTGTGGCCAATAATAGGAAACTCGCAAGTCCTACCGCTACAATTCGTTTATTGATCATTGCTCCCCTCATATAAATTCATCTCAGCAATCGTTGGAATAGACGGTTGCGCCCCTGCACGCGTACAAGCAATAGACGCCGCCAAACTGCCAAATTTCGCAGCCTCCAACAAGGTTTCGCCTTTAGACAACATTGCAACCAATCCACCGCAAAGCGTATCCCCAGCCGCCGTCGTATCTACTGGCGTTATTTTTATACATGGGCATTTTTCTCGATTCAATTTTGTTACAATTTCAAATCCGTCACCGCCAAGCGTTACAAGCAACGTTTCGACCTTTTCGAGCAATTTTTCTCTACCGCCCAACAACTCTAACTCCGTTTCATTTGGTGTAATCAAGTCGCAATATTCCAAATACGGCTCAATTTCCTTATTGGCAGGCGCAGGATTAAGAATAACGAACAATCCCTTTTCCTTGGCTTTTTTAAGCCCATAGCCAATTGCTTCAATAGCATTTTCCAACTGCGTAAGATAGATATCGCCCTTTTTTGCGTTCGCAAGTGTTTTATCGATATCTTCTTTGGTAAGACAACCATTTGCTCCTTTATCTAAAATAATACGGTTATCCCCATCCACGACTATAATCACCGCCGTTCCCGAAGGTGTATTCATCACAACTCTAACATTTGCTGTATCAACACCATCCGCTTGCAATGAGGCTATCGCTTCTGTGCCAAATCCGTCATCACCTACACAACCGCACATAACCACGTCGCCCCCCAAACGAGACGCTGCAACAGCTTGATTAGCTCCTTTACCGCCATGGGCCGTAAAGAAGCCTTCCCGTGTCAAAGTTTCACCGTTTTGCGGCACATAAGGAGCTTTAATAACCAAGTCCGTATTGATGCTACCTACAACAAAAATCTTTTTCATTATTTTTCATCCCATTCAAATAAGAATATTTTTGGATCCAAGGTGTTAACAACAGTCTTAACAACACAAATCCCTTCTTTTTGCTTAAATCTACACACTACATACTCGCCATTTGCCGTTAATCTCAAGATGTTTTTTACTGGCTTCATTACACGCAACGGAACATCACGTAACGTATCAAAACCCATATTAAAAATAGCACAAAATAATTTACCGCCTTCCGTGAATGCCGCCTTCATATAAACTTCCGCATCCTCAGTATAATATATCGGCAATGTCCCATTCTCCTGCAGTAGCGACACGATTTGTTCTTTTCTGCTTTCATTCAAGAAAGAAAACGCTTCGGTTTGTACAAACTTTGCTTTCGGCGTACCAGAAAAGACTATTACGCGTCCACCAAATTTATTATTATAAACCGTTACCCCAGGAAACAGTATTTTCTCATCCTTACCGTTCACAAGATGACATATCTGCGAATTAACTTTCACTTCTTGACTCAACGGAATAAGTTGCTGTATTTTTTGAGGAACAGCGCAAGTTTTTCCAT
>JAZRBK010000441.1:0-1358 GCA_045635025.1 Candidatus Scatosoma sp. | reverse complement strand
GCGAAGGAATTGCAAGAATTTATTGCTCGCTTTGCTGCAAACGCTTCGAAGTCTAGACAGGCTACTTCTAGAAAAAAAGAGCTTGAAAAGCTTACGATTAACGACTTTAAGCCCTCGCTTAGAAAATATCCTTACATTGATTTCAAGTTTGAAAAGGAAATCGGACACGATATTTTAATGGTGGAAAACTTGACAAAAGAGGGGTATTTTAAGGACGTTTCTTTCACGGTACAACGGGACGAAAAAATCGGTATCGTTGCCGATAAGAGCACTACGCTTACAATGCTTTACGATATTTTAGTCGGCAAAGAGCAACCCGATAGCGGTAGCGTAAAATGGGGGAAAACGATAACCGTTTCCTATTTCCCGCAAAATAACGACGAGTATTTCAACGGTTGTGATTTGAACCTTGTGGAATGGCTTTCCCAATTCTCTTCCGACCATTACGAAGAATATCTGCGCGGTTGGCTGGGCAGAATGTTATTCTCGGGTGAAGAAGCGTTGAAAAAAGCAAAAGTGCTTTCGGGTGGTGAAAAGGTGCGTTGTATGCTTGCGAAAATGATGCTTGAAGGTAGCAATTTCCTCGTCGTAGACGAACCTACCAACCACCTCGACCTCGAATCGATTACCGCGCTCAATAACGGGCTTAGCAACTATCGCGGGTGTATGCTTTTGACTTCCCACGACCAAGAACTTATGAATACCGTCGCCAACAGAATTATTGAAATTAAAGACACCAAAGTTTACGATAGACAAGTAACCTACGACGAATACATCGAAGAAACGCACTCGTAAACGGCGAAAATCTCAATCAAAACACAATATTCGCATTAGACAACGCCAATTTTGTAAGGCGTTGTCTTTTTTATTGATATATTTTCGACAATATTCGACTAATATTGGATAAAAATAAAAAATATTTTAAAATATTGGATAATTATTAGTAAATATTGTCGGATATTTGTTGCTTTTTTGAATAATGTGTAGTATAATAGCTGTACAAAACAAAGAAAGGAGAAAAAAATGAAAAGCAACTCAATTATTGTATTGGAATCGAATAATGCCGTTTTGTCGCAGTTAAAGGCGGCGTTTGATGAAAGTCAAGACTTTCACGTGTTATACGCGGGGGATGACGGCGACGAGGGGATTAAACAGGTTTTGAACTTGAAACCCGACCTTGTAATGGTAGGTATGTTCCTCAAAGGAACGGACGGTTGCGGGGTTATCCGTATGGTTCGGAAAACTTGGCCGAATGCCAAAATCGTAGCAATCGGCATGGCGTCGGACGATTTAATTGAACGGGCTATGACGGAGGGCGCGGTGTATTATCTTGTCAAACCATTCTCGATTGCCACGGC
>JAZRBK010000440.1:0-1474 GCA_045635025.1 Candidatus Scatosoma sp. | reverse complement strand
TTGGCTTTTCCGTTTCGCTTTTTTCCTTTGGGATTAAACCAAATACTTTCAATCCCCGCTTCGTTCGCCGCCTTAATATCCGCCGATAAACTGTCGCCTATCCACACCGCACGCGCTTTGTCAAAATCCGTTATATGCGATAATACGTAGTCGGTATACTCTTTCGCGGGCTTATCAAAACCGATTGTATCCGAAATAAACACGCCGTCCGATTTCTCATAAAGCCGTGCTATCGAAAAACGGGATTTTTGAATGAACTCCGTACCGTTCGTTACGATAAACACTCTGCCCCGTTTTTTAAGCTCTGCCAAAAACGCTTCCGCGCCCTCCACGTAGACGGGATGGGTAGCAAGATGTTTTAAGTAATACCCGTTAAACGCTTCCCCGTCGGCAGAGAGATTGAGCCTTTCCAAAAAGAGCGGGAAACGCGTTTTGATAAGTTCTGCCCGCGTAATTTCCTTGCGTTCGAGCTTTCCCCAAAGCCCGTCGTTAAAGGTGCTATAAACGGGCGCGTACTCTTCTTTCCAATCGAGCCCGCTCTCCACGAACGCATTGATAAGTGCGTTTGACGATGCTTTGTAAAAATCCAAAACCGTGTCGTCCGCATCTACCAAGAAAATATCCTTCTTGCTCATTTTTTCCCTCCTCTTTCGTTTACGTCCACAACGGCGAGCTCTTTAAGCGCGCGCGTGTAGGCAATATATAACTCGCTTTCCGACATTCCCTCTTTCACAACGGCAACCGAAGAAAACTCTAAACCCTTACTTTCGTATACCGTCATAATATTGATTTTAGAACGGGAAACCTTGCCTTTGCTTGTAAGGTCGTTATAAGATTTCCGCGTGTACTCTGCTTTCGTTTTCTCCGAGCAAATTACCGCTTTTAACCCCTTTTTATCCTTGAAAAACGCGTTTATCGAGCGCGGGACAATTTTGCTAACCGCAGGCCCATCGAACCCAATCGGCTGCATATCCAATTTCAGCTCTTGCGCCACAAAATCGACGATTTGGTTGGTATTTCTGTAATTTTGATTGAGCCCGTACAGTTCAAAATCAGGGAACACCGTTTTCCAATCGCGCACTCCCCGCCAAGGAGTAACGTTCTGTGCCACGTCCCCAAAAATATTAAAAGCGGCTTTTTTATTGATTTTTTGGAGCAGTTCGTATTCGCAAGCGGAAATATCCTGCGCTTCGTCGATAAATAAATAGGAATACACGGGCGAAAGCCGCTCGGCAAGGAACGAGCAAACCACGCAAAGCGCGTACGCGTCCGAACGGTACATTCCCTTGCCCGTCAATCCATATTTCGTCTTGTATTTTTTCACCGTTTCACGGTAAAAATAACGCACGACGTCGATAAAACCTTTCCCCGCGCCAATCTCGCAGAACTCCTTTTCCCCGCGCAAATATGAGTAAAACTCCGCAAAAGCCGTCGTATTTTCTCCGATAAGACGTACTTTATCCGCCGCCTTGTT
>JAZRBK010000439.1:0-1060 GCA_045635025.1 Candidatus Scatosoma sp. | reverse complement strand
CTACAGCGGCTTGGCTACGGAAGAAGAAATACGAAATTGCATTGCCGAATTAAAGAAGTTATACGCAAAAATATCTATTGCAATCGGAGGTGGATAATGCCGCTTTTTAAGTGTAGTGCAAGCAAAGCAAAACCGAAAAACGGTATCGCGTATATCACCGACGGAAAGAAAGCAAAGATAGTGTCTGTAAGAAATCTTTTTGAAGACGAGGACTACGCAAAGCAATTTGAAGAAACGGCAAGCAGGTTTAGCAAAGGGGATAAGTTTGACGAGCGCAAATATTATCATTGTAAATTATCGTGCGCGCGCAAAGATAACGTTTCGCCCGAAAAGGCGCACGCTTATGCGGAAGAACTCGTCGCAAAATTATTCAAAGACTATGAGTGCGTAATTGCTACCCACACGGATACGCAAACGGTACATAGTCATATTATCGTAAACGCCGTTGACCCGATAACGGGGAAGAAATTGCAGTTTAACAAACAAGACTACGTGAAGATGAAAGACGAGGCGAATAAGATAGGGAAGAAATACGGGTTTACCGAAACGGATTTTAGAAAGCGTGGTAAGAACAGTAGAACGGCAGTTGAAAAGAAGATTATGCTCAAAGGTGGTACTAGTTGGAAGGAAGAACTAAGAGAAGTAATTGCGGAAGCAACGAAGAACTCAACTACGCCTGACAAATTCAAGGAATATCTTGAAAAGTGTTACGGCGTAAAAATTACAAGGGATGGTAAGGATTATTCTTATCTTCATCCCGAAAAACAAAAACCTATCCGAGGGGAAAAGCTCGGAACAAATTATAGTAAAATGGAGGTATTAAAACAACTTGATAAACAAAATAACGGGCGAGCGTCCTCAGTCCGTAATCGAGGACCAGCCGGTGGATTTATCGCACAACCCGCCGGCATTAGAATTGTGCGAGCAGGTGCAACGTTTGGCAAGGGAAGCACGAGACGGTATGTTGTCGAAAGCCTTAACGATGTCGCGAGAGCAATGCAACAACTTAATCGAGATGCAGAATGTGCGAATCGCGGAACAGACGCAGCAAGTGAAGAAC
>JAZRBK010000438.1:0-1852 GCA_045635025.1 Candidatus Scatosoma sp. | reverse complement strand
ATCCTTGTCTTCCTAAGACCGCTTGGCCTCCGACTTCTTGTGGATGCAGGATATTATAACCAAACGCATCGTATTCCTACGAAAGAATACAAGGACTAGATGAGGTTCGTGCAAAACTTCGTTACGGAAACGGTGAAAGACCTTGTGGAAATTACGCACAAGAACGGCAAGGAAGCAATGATGTTCCTTGGCGATTGCTGGATCGGTGCAGAAATCTTTGGCGAGCGCTTTGCGGAGTTGAACTTGGATGCGCTTGTAGGTTCGGTAGGCGGCGGTGTAACCGTTCGTATGCTCTCCGACGTAGAGGGCGTAAAATATAAAGAAGGGCGTTTCTTGCCATACTTCTTCCCCGATACGTTCTTTGAAGGGAATGAAGATAACGCGGTGGCGGAACTCAACAACAACTGGATTACGGCGCGTCGTGCTATGATGCGTAATCCCTTGGATAGAATCGGCTTTGGCGGGTATTTGGAGCTTGCGGCAAAATTCCCGAAATTCATTGAACGGGCAGGGCAGGTATGCGATGAATTCCGTTATATCTATGAAACGGTGAAAACACAGACACCGAAAAACTTTGCAAAAGTGGGGGTTTTGAATGCTTGGGGCAAGGTGCGCAGCTGGATGTGTAATATGACGGCACATGAGCTTTGGTATCAGCAAAGTTATTCCTATCAAGGCATTTATGAAGCACTCAGTGGTTTGCCCGTAGAAGTGCATTTCATCAATTTTGACGACGTAAAAGCGGGTAGATTGAGTGAATTTGACGTGATAATCAACGCAGGTGATGCAGGTACGGCTTGGAGTGGCGGGGAATTTTGGGCAGATGAGGAAATCGTGACGAAAGTTCGTCAATACGTCTATAATGGCGGTGGCTTTATCGGCGTGGGCGAACCCACGGCACACCTTAGAAATGGCAAATTCTTCCAACTTTCCGACATTCTCGGCGTGGATAAAGAGCTTGGTATATCACTTGGTGAAGACAAATACAATATTAACAAAAACGGTGAGCATTTTATTTTGGACGGTATTGAAAACCCTGTGGATTATGGCGAAGATAAGAAGAATATTTTTGCACTTGACGGCACGAATGTTGTGGATATTGTGTTTTCGAATAGATTTACAAGAAAGGTAAATGTTGGCGAAGTGAAGATGGCGACGAATAACTACGGCAAGGGCAGAAGTTTTTATATCACGGGCTTGCCTTACTCGGCGCAGAATGCAAAACTTCTTTATCGCGCTATTTTGTGGACGGCTGGAAAAGAGGATATGGATAAGAAATCGTATTGTACGAATCCGCTTACCGAAGCACATTTCTATGGGGATAGATATGCAATCACCAACAATACGAGCGTTGCACAAAATACAATCTTTTACGATATGAATGGCGTGGCGCAGGATGTTACGCTCAAACCGTATGAAATCAAGTGGATTATTCTATAAATAATGTATAAAATAAAAGAAAATTTGCTTGGGGCATAGTTGGTGCACAGTCGTGAATCCCTTTAAAATAAAGGACTTGAGAGAGGTTGCTTTGCTTCGAATCCACCTCTAATGAGAATACAAATTATAAAAGGGCAACGCATCATTATATGTGTTGCCCTTGTGTGTATTAGTTGATGAAATTGTTTTCAAAACGAACTGTAAAAATCGCTGAAAGCCTTTCATTTACTGGTAAAACACGCAATAAAAAAATAACGGATAGCGGGAATGCTATCCGTTATTTTTGGTGACTCTTAGCCCACCTAAATCGAACCTTCTCGCGGGAAATTCCGACACCCTTAAAAGGGAACCCTCGGAAAGCGTCGTCGCTATCGCTCCTCGCGCGAACCTGATGGGTTCGTCCGACGGAAGC
>JAZRBK010000437.1:0-2197 GCA_045635025.1 Candidatus Scatosoma sp. | reverse complement strand
AGTAATCGTAGAAAGCGCCGTCGCCATCTTCTACGTTCAAGGTGTTTTCTTCATATACGCCTTGATGCTGCGCCCAGAAAATCTGCATTAAATATCTAAACCAGTGGTCTTCGTCACCAGGGAACGCAAAAGGTACAACGTCTACTGCGTTCAAATCCGTGCAATATGCCAACAAGTCTTCCACGGTTGCAGGGGGAGCAGTCCAGTTATCCCCCACTTCCCAAACGCCGTCCTTTGTCGTGGTATGTTTGGTTGCAAGCAAAATTTCTTCGTTATATACCAAACCGATTTGCGAAGCCGACCAAGGCATCGCCCAAGGAAAATAGTCGCCTTGGTTTGCTCTACGCTGTGCGTAATACTGAATGGAGTACCCGTCGGAAAGGTAGTCCTTTACCTTCTTTTTGCCTTGCGAAGTTTCCACTTCCGCATCGTAAACAGTGGTAAGCGGTTCTAACCAGCCTCTGTTTACCCAGTCCGTCCAAGGGCCGTTTCGCAGCATATACACGTCGGCAAGCCCCGATTCGCTTTCCATATGTTTTACTGCCGAAGACGTAATATCTTCATCGGGAATCAGCTTATACGTAATCTTTTCTCCAACCGCTTTTTTTGCGTTGACGAAATCTTTCAACGCCGTTTCCATCCAGCCTTTACCGTAGGCACCGGGATAGTAACGAATGGTCAATTCGCTCTTTTTCGTTTGAATAGAACCAAACGAACCGCAACCTGCGAATGCGGACGCAGGAAAGGTCAATGCACAAATTACAGACAATACTTTTAATATTTTTTTACTTTTCATCTCTTTTTCTCCTTTTACTCTTTAATACCGCCGCCGCCAACCATCGTCATAATTTTGTCTTGGAAAACCACGAACAAAACCAACACGGGCAAAATCGACCAAATCATCGTTGCGAACAGCTTGGGCCATTCGCCGGAATATAAATTTTCTTCCGTGGCGGGCAGCTGCACTTGAAGCCGAAGCTGATAAATACCCGTTGCCAAAGTAGGAAATTCGGGCAAATACAGTTTTGGCATCGTGTAGTCGTTCCAAGCGCCGATTACCGCAAGCACGTACAGCGAAACGAGCAGATTACTGATTTGCGGCAAATAAATAGTAATGAAAATTCTCCAATGCCCTGCGCCGTCGATAAACGCCGCTTCTCTGTATGTACCCGAAATATTTTCGAAAATACTAGAAATCAACAGGAAGTTAAAGCCTGAGCCCGACCAGCTTAATACCATAATCAAGAAAATATTATTGTATATTCCCAACTGATTGACCAACTTGTACACTGTTGGCAGCGTACCCGCGATATTGACGAGCATAGGGATAATCATCACCGTATATAACGCGCCTTTGAGTTTAAATTGATGCCTTGCATACGCATATGATGTACAACAGGTGAAGAATAAGCTGAATATCGGCGGAATAAAGGACAAATATATGGTATTCAGGAACAGCATCGGTAACGGCATTTCCGTTTGCAAAAATTCCGTTTTTACCGTCATACTGAACGCGCCCAAATAATTGCGCCAATACTTGGATATTTCCTGTGGAACTGCCCAAGTGCTTTCCCTATATTCCGCAGCCGATTTCAAGGAGTTATACACCATCCATAAAAAGGGTACTATCAGCGTTAAGGCATAAACGAAAAATATAATCGCCAAGCCGATTAACCAGACGCGATGACTGGTTAACCGATTAGATTTTGTTTTTACTTTCATCATTTTCACCTCTTTTACGCGGTCTTTTGCGCCGTAATATTATCTATGCAAACAGTAGCGTTCATCGTCTTGCCACAATTCACACCAAGCTTCACAAACGTATCTTGCGTCAAGGTAATCGTAAAGCTGTACGTCGCCCATTCTTCCGTAAACGCCTGCGTTTGCGTTTGCGAACCAAGATTGCTAAATCTACCATCTGCATTTACTTCACACGGGGTTAAAACAATCGCGCCGTTCAGGTTTGATCCACTTGCTTTGACGTCCATTGTAAACGTGTACGTACCTGCCGCAAACCAACCAAGATCCACACGGGAATAGTTATTCGAGCTGTTTACAGTCACTTGATAATAACCATCCACCAGCTTCCCATCAAAAGCACTTGCGTCTTGATAATCCACGTATGTGTTTGCAACATTTATCATCGTAGGCACAGAGGCCCACTCATTCGCCGTCAACAAGCTACCGTTAAAGGACT
>JAZRBK010000436.1:0-1809 GCA_045635025.1 Candidatus Scatosoma sp. | reverse complement strand
GCAATGGGTCTTGTAAAAGATGCTGAAACGGGTAAGTACGTTATCATGACCGATATTCAAGGTCTTGAAGACTTCCTCGGCGATATGGACTTCAAGGTAGCAGGTACGGACAAGGGTATCACGGCTATTCAAATGGATATTAAGATTAAGGGTATTTCCGAAGAGATTATGCTCGACGCGATTGCACAGGCGCAAGAAGCAAGAAAGCATATCCTTGGTAAAATGCTCGAATGTATCCCTGCGGTAAACGAAGAACTTTCCTTGTATGCGCCTAAGATTATTACGTTCAAGATTAACCCCGAAAAGATTGGCGACGTCGTCGGCAAACAAGGTAAGGTTATCAACAAGATTATCGAGCAAACGGGTACGAAGATTGACATCGAAGAAGACGGTACGGTATGTATCGCTTGCTACGGCGACGTGGCAAACGCGAACCGTGCGAAAGCTATCGTCGAATCGATTGCACACGACCCTGAGGTTGGCGATATGTTCGTAGGCGTAGTCGTTCGTATCCTTTCCAAGGTAGGCGCGTTCGTAGAATTCGCTCCCGGCAAGGACGGTATGATTCACATTTCGAAACTTAGTGAACAAAGAGTGAACCAAGTAGAGGACGTTCTCAATATCGGCGATAAGGTGAAAGTGGAAATCATCAAAATCGGCGAAAAGGGTATCGACCTTAGATTGCTTGAAAAAATGGACTAAGCGATAAAAAACGCAATCAAGCACCGACGAAAAAAGTCGGTGCTTTCTATTTACTTGACTTTTTCTTAGGGTTTATAGTATAATACAGATAAAGAGGTGTGCTATGATAAAATACTCGATAGTCGTACCCGCGTACAACGAAGAAAACAGCCTGCGCCTTTTTTACGAAGCGGTAACGCCCGCCTTTTCCTCAACGGGGGAAGCGTACGAGCTGATTTTCGTAAACGACGGTAGCAGGGATGCGACGAAATCTATTTTGGACGAGCTTTGCACGCAAGATTCCCGCGTGAAGGCTTGTCATTTTTCCCGTAATTTCGGACAGCAAGCCGCGATTTTGTGCGGTTTGAAAAAGGCGAGCGGAAAAGCGGTTATCGTAATGGATGCCGATTTACAAGACCCGCCTGCCGTTGCGCTTGAAATGGTGGAAAAGTGGAAAGAGGGTTATGAAATCGTGCACGGAAAGCGTAAAAAACGCAAGGGCGAAACGTTTTTCAAAAAGGCGACGGCGGCTCTTTTTTATAAGGTTATGCGGAAGATTACAGGTTTAGATATTCCGCAAAACGTAGGGGACTTTAAGTTATACGACAGGAAAGCGGTGAACGCGATTATTTCCTTGCCTGAACACGACAGACTGCTCCGTATCCAAACGAGCTGGCTTGGCTTTAAGCAGACGGAAGTGCTCTTCGACAGACCCGAACGGGCGGCGGGCAAGACCCATTATACACTCAATAAGATGATGCGGCTTGCAAGCGCAGGGGTATTCCCCAATACCGATTATACACTGACGCTCCCGTTAAAGCTTGGAGTTTTGCTCGGTTTTTTAAGCGTTGCCTGTTTGATTACGTTTTTCGTGCTTGCGCTCGTTGGAGTAGGGTTTGGCGGGCTCGTGGCTTGGCTTTTCCCCGCGCTTGGGCTTTGCACGTCCGTTTTGTTGATTTGTCAAGGGCTTGCGAATATCCATACGGGTATGATTTATCGTGAAGTGCAAAACCGCCCTATCTACGTCGTCTGCGAAGAACGCAATTTCGATAATCACCTTTGACGTTTAATCCATACTAAGGGGAATATATACTTCTGCGAGAAACGCAGAAAAACCATATAAAAAGA
>JAZRBK010000435.1:0-5562 GCA_045635025.1 Candidatus Scatosoma sp. | reverse complement strand
TAGAGTTCTTTGAAGATTACAACGCTTGGTATAACGAATATTACCAAACGGACGATGCGGAACAATGGCTCTATACCGGTTGTTATCCCCATTATCCGTACGTGAACGTACTCCTTGATTGCGATTTGATTATGCAAAGAGCAACGGGCTGGATGATGCAACAATACAACGTAAAAGGTATGCAAATGTGGTACAGTAATATGTACCAAGATATGACGGGTTATAATAAAGGTATGACACCGATTAGCGACCCGTATGCAAACGCGAGCCGCTTCCCCGAAACGAACGGCGACGGCTTTACGACGTACCCTGGGATGCCTTACGGTATTATCGGTCCTATCAACACGATGCGTATTCACTCGCTCCGCGATAGTATGGAAGATTACGAAGTACTTTACCTTTTAGAGCAGGAATACATAAAAGCCGTGGAAAAAACAGGGCGCGAGTACGATAGAAACGAGTTCGAAAAAATGGTGGAATACATCAACGAACGTTTCTTCGAGCACGGTAGAATTAAGACGGGCGAAAATATGAACGAAAATCTCTTCTCCGCAAGAGAGGACCTCGTAACCATTTTGGATATGGTAACCAAAACGGGAACGATTATCACCGCTTACGAAAAATTAGCGGACAAGGCGATTTTAACTCTCGAATCGACGAAAGACGTTACGATGAGCTTAGACGGCAAGGATTTGACGGCTACGTCGGAGAACGGGTATAAGGTTTACACCGCGGAAATCGACGTTACGAAAGTTAGCGATTCTACTTTGCAAATCAAGAGCGGTTCGGACGTGTTCGATTTATGGGTGGCACTTGGCTATCAAAACGAGATGTTGTCCGTCGAGGAAGTGGAAAGCATCTTCTCCGCTAGCGCGGAGGACGAAACGGCGGCGATTGAGGGCGGCGTATACCGTTACCTTTTGAAAGCGGTGGAAAGCGAAGATGAAAACGCGAAACCGTATTTCGATTTGGATTTTGAAAATTACTATATCGAGAGTATAAACGGCGAAGTTTGGCTTACGGTGTATAACTACGGCGACGAGGACGTAACCTTTGCCCTCACCGCTTCGCATACCGATAGCCCGAGCTTCAAAACGTTTAGCAATCGCTATGGGTTGCACGCTTCCAAAACGACGACGATTACGTTGAAAACGGGTGAAAACCTTGTGAAAATCCCTACCTTTATTTTGCTTTGGAATATGAAGAGTTCGAGAATCCACGGCAAATACGAAGCACTCGCTACTTTGCGTTTTACGGCAGAGAATAACGAGGATATTGCCCTTGGGTTCGGGCAGATTACGATTGAGAGGTAAGCTATGAAAAAATTACGTGCTATTTTGGGCTTGCTTTTAGCGGCAACGGCGGTGTTCTCCGTGAGCGGCTGCGGCGGGTCGAACTTGACGGACGAAGAAAAGGCGCAAGTTGAAAAAATACAGCAAATTAAAGACAACATTGGGAAATTAACGCCCACGCTTATCAACGATTTTGAACAACCCAAAGATTTTTACGTGCTCCAAGGTGCGGACCAAGCAGGCGTTTACGTGGGCAAGGAAGAAGCGCATTCGGGCAAGCAAAGCGCAAAAGTTTGGATTCAAAAAGAGGATAATCCTTGGTCGGGCGGTTCTGCGTTTATTATGCCCTTAAAAACGGGTTGGCGCGGGGATTTTTCCGATATTGCCTTGGTAAAGACTATCAGTTTTTGGGTGTATAACGCACAGGAAGAACCGCGTACGGTTACTTGTAAAATGGAACTCCCCAGCGGTGCTTCGGTTAAGTTTAGCGAAAAAATCGAGGGAAAGGTTTGGACGCAAGTCGTGTACGATTTGAAACGCGAACAAATCCCGCAACCCCGTTGCGAAACTATCGTATTCTCGTTCGAGGGGAACGTTGGGCACGAATCTACGTACTATTTGGACGACGTAGTGTTCTATAAATCCACGCAAGGTACGCAAAAAGAATCGGTAACTTTGCAACAGGACGAAGTATTGTTCTTCGACAACGCTACGCAGGTACGTAATATCGCAGCGCACGGTGGTGGCGGCGGTAGCTCGCTCGTAGCTTCCGTAGAACAGTCCTCGTTTACGGCAACGGGACGTGGTTCGTCGATGTTGATTACCGCACCTGGGGGCACGGAGCATTGGAGCAAAAATCAACATTGGCCCGCGGTACAGATTTATAACGTATCCTATACGCCTTGGGCGCTTTACGATATGAATGACGAGCTTTGCTTTGATTTTTACGTACCCGAAGAGGACGGGTTTAGGGAGATTTGGTTCCACGTGTACGGCGCGGGTGTACAAATCTATAACAAGCCCGTATCCTTGGTAAAGGGAAGATGGGTAACCGTTTCGATTCCCGTCAAGCAGATTTGCGGCGGGCGTACGAAAGAGAGTTCGTTTGACGCTATCAATCAACTTGCGTTCTGTTGGGGGGAATTGGACGCTCCCGGTCAGTCCTTCCAAATCTACGTGGATAATATCCGAATGAAAGTCAATAAAGGAGAGTAACGGGGTAGAATTATGAAAGGTTTTTCTATTTTGAAAAAAGCAATTGTAAGTGCGCTCGTTGCGGTGAGCTTCTTGTTGGTCGGCGTGGGAATGGTTGCTTGTGATAAAGGCTCAAACGAGGGGAAAGTGCCCGAGCTTATCGGTTGGGACGGCGTGAAAGAGGAAATAACCGTCGACCAGTATGCATTGGTTGTCCCTGAAAACGTACACGTTACGGACGCGGAGGGCACGATGTACGACGTAGTCGTAAAGGTGCGCGATTCGAACGGGAATCTCATTTCTACCGACGAGGGATACAAGTTTAATGCTTACGATGCGAACGGCTATACGATTACGTATAGTATCGATACTTGGGAGTTTTCCGTTTCCAAGACGGTAACCATTCACGTAAACAAGGCGGACGATAACTTAGATTTTGATATTGAATGTGATACGTTGGTTTCCGTAGGCGATACGGTAAACGTGGAAATATCGAGCAAAGCTACCAACCCTGTCTGTTCTTTGTCGGTTTTCCATAAAGAAAGTGGCGTGGCTTGTGAAACGGACGAAATGAGCTTTACGCCCACCGAAATCGGCGTACATACCGTAAAAGTTACGGTAGAAGCGGACGAGGGCACGGCTACGAAAACGATGGAAATGTACGTTCGCAAACCCTTGCAAGAGGGGGAAGTGGAAGTCTTTGACGAGGATTGGCTCACAGTAAGAGAGTTCAGTCCCAGAAAAGTAGGTATGGAAGCTACTTGGTCGACGGCAACGACGGCGGAAACGCAAATCAAGGACGCGGACGGCAACGACGGTACGTTTGCAGTGCTCGAACCGGAAGCGGAGTATACGCATATCTATTTCAATATCCGCGAAGACCGCGCGTATTACCGCGATTTGGTTATGCAAGGATATACGCACGTGAGATTTAGAATCTACGTGGATTCTCCCGAGGGGAAAGGCAAGCTTTTCAACTGGGAGCATAACGCTACCAATACTTGGAGAACGAGCCTCGGCAGCGCGAAAGCGGGCAAATGGACGGAGTTCTATATTCCTTTGGCTACGGGCATTGCGGGTACTTCGGATAAAAGACCTGGGTTTGTAGAATCTTACGAATATTACTTCTCCACGTGGATTTTGCTTTTGGATAATTCCGCGAGCGCGTGGAATCCGAACGGCAAAGACGAGTCCGCTTATAAGATTTATTTCGACGATATAATGGCGGTTCGCAGGACGCACAAAATTACGTACAATACGACGGTTGCGAGCGGTTATAATTTGTCCTCTTCCGAGCTTTTGAATCCCGCTTGGAGAACGGATATAGAAGATTATACGTATAGCGTGTATAAATACGCGTCCTACGGTTATAATGCAGAGCCTATTGCGAAAAAGGAAAATCAAACCTTGACAACGGGCGACGTGGATTTGAAAGCGTTGGACGGCAGTTCCGCGTACGGTAGCTATAAAATCGAGTATTTCTTGAAAGGCAGCGACCCTACCATTCCCTATCAAAGAGTTTGGTTTGACGTAATGGATAACACGCAAAAGGTATATGCCAATACGGACTTGCGTAATTTCTCCGTTTCGTCGAGGGGTATGATTTGGTGTAACCCCGATTCGAGTGCAAGCTTTACAGCGAACGCGGACGGCACGATGACGTATACGACGGACGGATTATGGGGTGCGGGCTTGCAAATCGCGCCTACGTTCGATAAGGCGTATTATCAAGCGTTGAAAGCAGAGGGCTATAAATCGTTGTCCTTTGATTTGAAGATGGACGTAACGTATAAAACGGACGCAGACGCGAACGCGAAATCGTTGCCGTACGAGGTGTATACCTTGGCTAGGGGTGGCAAGGACGGAACGGTTTATCAAAGCGGCGATACGCACACTTTAACCATAAGCTTGGATGCGATTATTACCTATTATAATAAACTGAGAGGAACGGGTAATTCCAACAACGGAGATTGGTTTGCCGAATACGTATTATTCCACGTGGAATACGGGAAAAACGAAGGGGAAAACGATACGAACCCCAACGACGATACGGCGGCGTACCAACATTCTAAACTCACGTTTACGATTAGCGATTTCAAGCTGGTTAAGTAAGGAAAAAGGAGAATAAAGTATGAAGAAAATATGTTCGATTCTACTTTGTATGATACTGTCGGTTTCGGCGATTTTTGCGAGCGCGTGTAGCGGCTCGGAAAACGGAATCGAAGGTCCTTACAATATCAAAATCGAAGCGACGGCGGGCGGAAGAGTTTCCGTGCCTATCGAGCAGGTAAACTTCGGGGAAAATATTTCTATTTCCGTAAAGCCCAATCAAGGCTACCGCGTGAAAGAGTTCAAAATCAACGGAGAAAAAATCTCGCTCGTAGGGGATACGTATACCGAATACTGTATTACGGAAGATTTGCTTATCGAAGTCGTTTTCGATTCCAAATATACGACGGTTTCCTTTGATACGGACGGCAGAAATACCGTTCGCGACAGACAGTTCACCATAGGCTCGTATTATAGCTCGTTGCCTACGGCAACGTCCGACGACCCCGACGATTTGTTTATGGGTTGGTATACCGAGCCCGACGGGAAAGGCAGCTACGTAGTTAACTCTACGCGCGTTCCCGAAGAAGCGCATACCCTTTACGCACATTTCATAAGCAAATACGTGATAGACGGTTCGACGCTCAATGCAGAGCTTTACAAAGAGTATTCTATGACGGTTACCTATTTCAACCAAAAGGCGACGCAACTTGGGCTTACCTATCATACGGCGGAGGAATGTTATTATCCCGTTATCCAATACGCAGAGGGTACGCAGGATTCGGCGTTCTTCGATAACGAAGAAAATCTCGGCTTGATTTATGAAACGGCTTGCGCGAAAACTTCCACGAAAGTCGATTGGAAGAACGCAGGGGTTTTGACCGAGCTTGAAGCAGGCAAGGAATATTCCCTTAGAGTGGGCGACAGAGGTTCGAGATTGTACGGGGAAGTTTATCACTTCTCCACGAAATCGGCGGAAAGAACGCAAAAGAACTTCTTCTTTATGGCGAACACGAAACAAACCGAG
>JAZRBK010000434.1:0-3814 GCA_045635025.1 Candidatus Scatosoma sp. | reverse complement strand
CTATTTAGATGTTATAATCTCGTCGCAACAAAGAAAAAGGAGTGTATCCTTTCTTCTATTCATAGGTTTATTTGAGTTGTTTCTTGAGGCTTCAGTTTTGAATTAAAAAATATTTTTTCAAATATGAAAATAGGCTTCAAGTTTTGATGTTAGAATGTTTTTACTTGCATGGGTAGAGAGTTACAAGCCGCTCAATCAAACACAGTATACCACAGTTTAACTGTTGATATAAAGGTTTTATTTGTTTCCTTACAAAAAATCAAGTAACTATATAAAATAAGGAGGTGTAGCGCATGGAAAAGAAGTTAATGGTAACGGCAGAAGAGATTGCGATTGAGCTTAGTGTTTCCAAGTCTTTTGCGTATAATCTAATTAAAAGATTAAACGGCGAGCTTGCGAAAAAGGGTTATATCACAATTCCAGGACGAGTTAGCCGCAGATATTACGAAGAGAAGCTTTACGGCAAAGCAGAATAACAAAAAGGAGGGATTTATATGCCGGCTTATAAGGACAAGAACAACAAATGGTACGTTTCTTTTCGCTATCAAGACTGGACGGGAAAGAAAGTACGGAAAGTCAAGCGCGGTTTTGAAACCAGGCGCGAGGCTTTGGAATGGGAGCGTAGGTTTCTCTTAAAAGAAAACGGAAGCATGGATATGCCTTTTGGAAGCTTTGTTGAAATCTACAAAGAAGATTTGAAGGAACGCTTAAAACGAAGTACTTGGATTATGAAAATCAGCGTCATCGACCAAAAGATTTTGCCTTATTTCAAGGATAAAAAAATCAATGAAATCAAAGCGTCGGACGTAATTGCGTGGCAAAAGGAAATTATGGGGTATAGGGACGATAACGGAGAAGCGTTTAAGCCGACTTATCTCAAAACCATTCATAATCAGCTCAGTGCGATTTTTAATCACGCAGTACGGTATTACGAGTTGCCCAGCAACCCTGCCGCCAAAGCAGGGAATATGGGAAAAGAAAAAACAGCGGAAATGCTGTTTTGGACAAAGGAAGAATATATGGCGTTTGTTGAAGAAATTATGGACAAGCCCATTTCTTATTACGCATTTGAAATGCTGTACTGGTGCGGTTTGCGAATGGGGGAATTGCTTGCGCTTACGCCCAAGGACTTTGATTTTGCAGAAGGGATTGTGCGCATTACAAAATCCTATCAACGTTTGGAAGGGAAGGATATGATTACCGATCCAAAAACAGAAAGAAGTAATCGCAATATAAAAATGCCCGATTTTCTTGTAGAGGAAATGCAAGATTATATCAAGGCACTATATTGGGCAGAGGAGGATACTCGATTGTTTCCAATTACCAAAAGTTATCTGCACCGAGAAATGACAAGGGGCTGTGACGCGTCTGGGGTGAAACGAATAAGGATTCACGATCTTCGTCATTCTCATGTTTCTCTGCTCATTAATATGGGCTTTTCTGCGGTAGCGATTGCGGATAGGGTAGGACACGAGAGTATTGATATCACCTATCGGTATGCGCACTTGTTCCCGAGTACACAAAAAGAAATTGCAAAAAAATTAAACTTAGAGAGGAATTAAAGATGTCAGAAAAAAATAGAGATAAGCGCCAAAGATGGCGTTGTCATACCGTTGCTGTTCGGCTTTCGCCCGAAGAAAGTAAATTGCTGGATATTGCAGTTAAACTTTCGGGGTTGACAAAGCAGGATTACGTTTGCAACCGTTGCTTGGAACGCGATATCATTGTGCAGGGCAATCCTCGCGTTTATAAGGCGTTAAAAGACCAGTTCGGGGAAATACTCGACGAACTTAAAAGAATCGCAAATTCGGGCGATTTAAGCCCTGATTTGCTCGAAACAATCAATTTGGTCGCCGTCACAATGGACGGAATGAAAGGAGAGTGTGCATGCGAGAAAAGGAAATGACTGCCCATGTAGCATCTGTTGGCGCAGACGCAGGGCAGTCACCTCAAAATATTTGTATAGATAGTATAGCACATACAAAAGAAAAAATCAATGATTTTCATCAAATTTATGAAGCGGACGAAAGAAATTTTCCGTTGTCGAAAAATTCGAGAAAATTAAAAACGGTCACCATGGAAGAACTTTATGGAAAAGTATTCGATGCAACTCTCCCGATTATCGAAGGGGTGCTTTATCCAGGGACGTATCTTTTTGCAGGGCCAGCCAAGGTAGGAAAAAGTTTTCTGATGGCGCAACTTGCCTATCACGTTAGCACTGGGCTTCCGCTTTGGGGATACTCGGTGAGAAAGGGCACGGTGCTCTATCTTGCCTTAGAAGACGACTATGCAAGATTGCAACGAAGGTT
Organism: Candidatus Scatosoma sp.; assembly: GCA_045635025.1. Lineage (GTDB taxonomy): Bacteria > Bacillota > Clostridia > Christensenellales > Borkfalkiaceae > Scatosoma. The sequence continues at coordinate 1,505 of JAZRBK010000434.1, read as the reverse complement.
GTATAGAATGTTCGGTGTGGAAAGCACGCCCGACCTGCATTTAGCGACGGAAGCGAAAGGGATTGATAACGGCTTTGAAGAACAAATTAAAGAGTTCTACGAAAAGTATTCAGACACAAAACTTATTATCATTGACGTTTTACAACGGGTGCGTGAGCTTGGCGGAAAGGATTACAGCTATGCAAGTGATTACGAAATCATTTCCAAATTAAAAAAGCTTGTAGACGGCACAGGTATTGCGTTACTCATCGTTCATCATACAAGAAAACAGCAGTCCGACGATATTTTCGATATGATTTCAGGGACAAATGGTTTGATGGGCGCAGCGGACGGAGCATTTATTATTAGCAAGGAAAAACGTACTGGCGACGGCGCTGTGATTGATTTGGTCGGCAGAGATCAGCCTGATCAAAAACTGTATTTGAAGCGAAGCCCAGAGACACTTTTATGGGAACTTGAAAAAGCAGAGAACGAACTATGGATTGAACCGAGCGATCCTTTACTGGATGAGATTTCACGATTGCTTTCAGAGGAGAATCCTATTTGGCAAGGAACGCCGACGGAGCTTTCCGTTTTGCTTGGGGGAGAAATAAAACCGAACGTTTTGACGATGAAATTAAATATCAACGCTGGGCGGTTACAGAAGGAGTATGGCATTTTATATAAACATACGAGAGGGCATACGGGAAGAAAAATACAACTAGTTTTAGAAGAAAAATAGGGCGGTGTGACGGTCTGCGACGGTCGCGACGGTGTTTTGGACAGGTATCTAAAATACCGTCGCAATCGACGCGCATCGACGCGTAAAGGGCGATTTTAGGTCTAGAACGCATGCATAGCACCGCGAAATTGTGTGGAAACACGCGGAGTATAGCGATTCACAGCACCAAGCAGTCAAATATTGCGATTTTACAGCACCGTAAAAAAGCAGTCAAAAAATCGCTGAATCCCGCTAACTGTCGGCACTGCCGTCAGAAGTAAACCGCGAAATAGGGGCAGTACAGCACCATCGCTTATTCCTGCACAAAAATCGGAAACGAAATTGTATCCGATTTATTTTCTTTTTTGAGACCTTTTTTGCTATTTGATAGGGGCATGTACGAGTTGAAGTAGATAATGTTAGGTATAGAATTGACAAAAAATAAGGAGTTGTTTTTTTGTGACTAGCACTTGACAAATGAAAAAGAATTGCGTATAATGATTATGCTACAACTTGCGGCTCTTAATTGGCTGTAACCACAATTTAATAAGAATTGCCTTTAAGGGATATAATCATTTCGGTGGTTATATCGTTTTTCGCGTTTACAAAATCCCTTGAGGCAAATTGTGGACAAGTTGTAGCAGACTTTGCGAAAACGGTGTGCTACGGTGCCGTTCTCGCAAGAGGCGGCATCTTTTTTATTAAACTAAATATTGGACAGGCAAGGAGCCGCTGAAAACAGATTTGTTTTTAGTGTGCTCTTTTTTGGATTAAGGAGAAATTATGAAAGCGTGTAGTTTTTTCG
>JAZRBK010000433.1:0-1487 GCA_045635025.1 Candidatus Scatosoma sp. | reverse complement strand
GATTTGGTAATGGGCTCGCGCGATTTCTCTTTGCCTTTCGTCCCGAACCGCAGCCGTTCGGGAAACGTATTCACGAGAAGAATGTACCGCTTTTTATACGGGCTTTCCCTCAACGATACGCAGACGGGTTTACGTGCTTTTTCCTATCATCTCCTCGACGAATTGCTCGCAATCAAAGGAGATAGATTCGAATACGAGATGAATATGCTCGTAGTTTTACATAAAAACGGGCGGATAATCCGCGAAATCCCCATTGAAACGGTGTACAACGAGGAAATGGAAGACGGAGCAAAGGTTTCTCATTATCGACCCTTCCGCGATAGCGTACGCATTTTGTCTATCCTCTTCAAAAATCTCGGTTGGTATTTCTTCTCTTCCATCGTATCCATACTTTTAGAGCTCATCGCGTTCTATCTTTTAACACGGCTTGTATTCACGACGGATATTCAATCAGCGGCGCTTGTGATGTTTCTCCCGACGGTGGGAGCGCGCGTTCTTTCCTCTATATTTAATTTTACGTTTAACTTCAAAGTTGTGTTCCGAGGAAAGAAAAAACGCTCGATTTTCAAATATTACGTTCTGTGGTTTATACAGCTTGGAATCTCCTACGGGTTCGCTTCGGGCATAAATGCACTCTTTGCGCTTAGCGCGTTGTCCGCCTCCACGATAGCCCTGCTTATTACCCTTTGCAAAGGCGTCTTTGATTTTCTTATCGGTATCGTTTCCTACGGCATACAACGGGCTTACGTGTTCGCAGACCCTAAAGAAAAATAAACCCCTATCGAATATTAACACTCAAACAAAGGACTCAAACAAAGGACGAGCTTTATACAAGTTCGTCCTTTTGTCAAGTAATAAAGAGCTTGGACGGGCTTACGTCCGAGCTCTTTATTAAGAGGAAATAACGTGTAATTGAATTAGATTTACTTCTATGTATTCCGTTTTATAATGCCTTACGCCTTATAAACAATTTCGCCGCCGCGTACCGTCATAATAACGTCGAATTGTTCGTTAAGTACGGTAAAATCCGCCCGCTTGCCGACTTTAATGCTACCCGCTTCGTCGTCAATACCAAGCATCCTAGCGGGATTAATCGTCGCATAGTCCACCGCTTGCGTAAACGGAACGCCGACTTTCATTACCATATTTTGCACCGCTTTGTTCATACGCAAAACGCTGCCCGCGAGCGTACCGTCTTCCAAACGAGCCTCGCCGTTTTTCACGTAAACCGTTTGTCCGCCGAGCTCGCTCACGCCGTCGGGAAGTCCCTTTGCGCGCATAGCGTCCGTAATCAACGAAACCTTATCGAGCGGCTTGTTCTTTACCAATACCTTCATAGCAGGTACGGATACGTGAATGGTATCGCAAATCAGCTCGCAATTTAATTCATCGAGGAGCATTGCGCTGCCCACAACGCCGATTTCGCGGTGATGTAAAGGCGATTGTGCGTTATACGTATGCGTAACGTTGTTCGCGCCAGCTTCCAC
>JAZRBK010000432.1:0-3650 GCA_045635025.1 Candidatus Scatosoma sp. | reverse complement strand
CTCGTAAAGTTTTGCGCGACGAAGAGCATCGGAACAACCGTTTCCGCTTTGTTATAACCTGCCGAAGCAACGTCGCCGTTGAGGTCGGTCTTTTTCATACGCATAAGCGCGCCTTTTACCACTTCACCGTATTCGTTTTCCGCGGTATAGTTTTCCATACCGTTGATAAAGTACACGTAATCGCCGTATTCTACGGCAAAACCGCCGTTAGATACTGCTTTCGTTTCAGGCGTGGTATAATCGAGCTTGTCCCCTTCGTAAAATCCGCCGCAAGCCGCCGTCAAGAGCGTCGTGCCAAGTAACGTCGTAGCGAGAATACCACCAAATATTTTCTTGCATTTATTGTTCATAGATGCCTCCAAATGAGATACGAAATCAAACGGTTTTCCGCCAAAAACGGTTGCCGTTTTCCGCTTATAAAATCAGCGGGCATTAAAATACTATTTTAACGCATATTCTATTATATATCAAAATCAAAATCAAAGCAAACAAAAACGCCTGTTTTTTTTGCTTTTTTCCGTGATTTTTTGAAAATGGAGGATTTTTTAGCTTGGAAACGTTCGGATTACTTGATTTTTTGAAACCTTTGCTTGCACTTTCGCAAAATACGCCCGTTTCTCCCCCGCCTAACGACGATTCGTTTGCCGCGCAAACCCCCGTCCAAAAAGCCGAGCGAGAACAGGAAAATACGCAAATCGGAGAAAGCGAACCCGCTTCCCCCGACGCACATTCTTACCATGATTCTACCCAACAAAACGCCGCCGTCGCCTTTTTAGAAACGCACGACGCCCGTGCCAAACGCCTACGCAAAAGGTAGGCTTATATCACCATCCATCTCATTGTTAATCTCCCTAATTCTTTTCTTTGAAAGTATTGCCGCCATTCCGCAGGCATGCCAATCCATTTCTTGGTCCAATAGAAATAATGATGAGTTCAAGCACGGACAAGCTTTTTGCCCGTAATCAAAATCTACCACGGCATTTGCACCCAACGCAATGGCTTTTTCTACCAACTGCTCCTTTACTTCGTAAAACGCGTGTCTTTCAGCATTGGGGGCAAGATTTCTATCAGATTCTATTTTTTGCAATATCTTAGCGTTACGCACTTTACCCTTTACAAAAATAATTCCTTTACATTTTGAATAATAATTCATTCTATTGCCTCCCTTTCAAAAAAATTATAATTACTTCCTCGATTACGTATAAAAAAGTGCGCCAACCGAAGTCAACGCACCGAAAAATGCGAAGCCCCAAGTTGTCGCCAAACGAACTTTTTTCGCGCGCATATAAATTATACGCTAACCAATGGTTATTTGTCAAGTATTTTACTAACTATTAGTTATATAATATTGATATGGAATATAAAATTATCAAACAACGATTGGGCGAAGAGATAAAAAATTGTGGATTAACCACTACGGAAATCGCAAAACGCGTAGGCGTTTCTTCTGAAATGATCACCCAATATAAAACGACGAAAAAACTACCCAAGCTTGACACGTTTGCAAGGCTGTGTAAAGAGCTTGATTTAGACGCCAACTATATTTTAGGAATAGACGAAAAATAAAAACGCAACCTGAGAGGCTGCGCTTTTTGATTATCTTTTTCGGGAACCCTGTATTCGGTAAAGCTCGTCTTGCTGCTCCTAAGTAGAATAAAAATAAAAACGCAACCCGATAGGCTGCGTTTTATTTTCATTATCTCTTCGAGAACTGAGGAGCACGACGAGCTTTCTTCAAGCCGTACTTCTTTCTTTCCTTCGCACGAGGGTCTCTCGTCAAGAAGCCTGCCGCTTTCAATACGGGACGGCTGTTTTCTTCCGCCTCCAAAAGCGCGCGTGCTACGCCAAGACGGATAGCCCCTGCTTGACCGGTATAACCGCCGCCTACAACGTTTACGAGAACGTCGTATTTACCTTCCGCTTCTACTGCTACGAGCGGTTGTTTTACGATGTATTGAAGAGTTCCTTGGGGGAAATAATCCTCAAAAGCGCGGTCGTTAATTACAATCGTGCCGTTGCCGCCGGGAATAAGACGTACGCGTGCAATCGCTTTCTTTCTTCTGCCCGTACCCCAGAATTGAAGTTTCTTTTTTACAGTTGCTTTTGCCATAATTCAATCCTCTCCTCTCAATCGATTTTAAGCACTTCGGGCTTTTGCGCCGCGTGGTTATGTTCCGCGCCCTTGTAAACGCGAAGCTTTTTGAGCATTACTCTGCCAAGGCTGTTCTTGGGAAGCATACCCTTTCCCGCTTCGTAAACGGCAAGGTCGCTCTTTTCCGCCATCAACTTCTTGTAGGAGATTTCCTTCAAGCCGCCGATATAACCGGAATGATATCTGTAAAACTTATCTTCCAACTTCTTACCCGTCAAAACAACTTTATCCGTATTGAGAACGATTACGAAATCGCCCGTATCTACGTTGGGAGTGAAGGTGGGCTTGTGCTTACCGCGAAGAATTGCGGCAACTTTGGTAGCAAGACGGCCGAGCGCTACGCCCTCTGCGTCGATTACGTACCATTTTCTTTCAACCGTTTCGGCATGTGCCATATAGGTTTTCATAGTATGCTACTCCTTTATTTTCGTGTATATTTTTATTTTTTCTCTTGGTAGCGGTTTTCTCTTCAAAAGCCGTTCAACTAACGGGGAAAAACGGGATTTTGCAGTATCCTCCGCAACTTCCTATTTATTGTATTATGAAACTTAATTTAAGTCAAGCTGTTTTGAACGGGTTTTTCCAACTTTTTTTATTTTTTTTGATTTTTTTTTCGTTTTTCAAAAATCGGTCGTTTTATTTCTTTTTTCTTTGCCCGTTCTCCTTGTTTTTTACGGTGTTTTTAGAAGAAAACAGTTTACTTTTTTCACATTCTCCGTTCCCCTAAACACACTCTCCACGCCTTTCGCGCTATGCGCCTTTCTTGCTCCCCATGCCTTTTAAGCTACGCGCCTTTCTTGCTCCCACGCCTTTCGCGCTATGCGATAAACCTAAGAAGCAAAAAAGACTTCCGAGAAAGTCGAAAGTCTTTTCGTTTGAGATTTTACGCTCGATTAAAGTTCTGCGAAGTACTTAATCGTTCTAACCATTTGGCTCGTGTAGGAGTTTTCGTTGTCATACCAAGAAACAACCTTTACAAGCGTGGTGCCGTCGCCCATAGGCATGCACTTCGTTTGCGTAGCGTCGAAGAGCGAACCGTACGTGATACCTACGATATCGGAAGATACGATTTCTTCTTCGGTGTAGCCGAACGATGCGGAAGCAGCCGCTTTCATCGCTGCGTTTACCGTAGCCGCGTCAACTTCGCCTTCGCAAACTGCAACGAGTTGGGTAAGCGAACCGGTGGGAACGGGAACACGTTGAGCGCAACCGTCGAGAACGCCGTTAAGTTCGGGGATAACCAAGCCGATAGCTTTTGCAGCACCCGTGGAGTTGGGAACGATGTTCACAGCAGCAGCACGTGCACGGCGGAAGTCGCCCTTTCTGTGCGGTCCGTCAAGAACCATTTGGTCGCCCGTGTAAGCGTGAATCGTCGTCATATAACCCTTCTTAACTTTTGCAAGCTTGTTGAGGGTGTTTGCCATAGGAGCAAGACAGTTGGTCGTACAAGAAGCCGCGGAGATGATGGTATCGTTCTTCGTGAGCGTCTTTTCGTTTA
>JAZRBK010000431.1:0-1737 GCA_045635025.1 Candidatus Scatosoma sp. | reverse complement strand
GGCGCTTATGTATTCGCCGAATTCGGAAAGCATTTGGGGAAGCATTTCAATTCCCTTGGGTGATTCAATCTGAGGCATTAAGAAACGGGTTTTCTTGAAATCAGCAAACTTTTCGCCCTTTCTCATCTGGCCGTGACCGCCCATTCCCTTTCTTCCGTCGGGAGCAAAAAGCAACCCGTCTACGGCAGTACGAAGCTGTGCAAGCGTTTCCGTTCTGGGAATCATAATTCCGTCCGCGCCCATATCCACAAGCTTAGCTACCAAATGGTATTCGGCATCTTGCACTCTTACGAAAGAGGGCAGTTTCAAAAGCCGCATCGTTTGCAAAAGCGGAACGAGGTTTTGCGCGTCGAAAATACCGTGTTCGGTATCGAACAGGATAAAATCAATATCTTCTCTGCCCGCCATCTTTTCCAAAATTAACGAATTGTGGAACATCGTCATTGTCGTACCGACAATCTTTTCTTTACCCTCGAATTTGCTCTTTAACGCTTGATATTTGTCCATACTTTTTCTCCTTTTCGGCTAAGAACGTTTCTCTTCTTGCCGTTATTTGCGTATCGGATTACCCCGTTCACAAACGAACGCCTTATAATCCTATATTTTAATTTTAACGGTTTTAAGGTAAAAGTGTTATAACAATTTTATTAAACTTGTTGTACTTTATCGTTATTTTTTTTGTAAAAAAATACTCTTACACTTGACAAATATTTTTGTTTGCGTTACAATGAAATGAAGATAGAAAAGGAGAAAAAACGACGAAAAGGAGCGTGTTTTTATGCATACGCATATCTATTATCCCTTTACCACCACCTATCAAAACGGCAATAAAACGAACTTAACCCCGCCTTGGAGGGATACGAATATCGTCGTACCTTGCAACAAGTTTTACTTCGTGCAAGAGGGCGAAATCGAAATCATCGTCGAACGCACGAAATATACCGTTTCCAAAGGCGAATGGTTATTGCTGCCCGCAGGCACTTTGCACTCGTATCAACTCTCGCAAAGCGGCTACGCGCAACTGTATTGGATGCACTTTGACTTGACGGTAAACGAACAAAGTTTTCTAAACTCTCTACAAGAACCCGTAAAAGTCAAGGCAGGAAGCCCGAATAAAGTGGTCGGCTATTTTAACAGGATTTTCAAGCATTGTAAAATCAATACCTTTTCCTCGCAATTAGAGGTAGCCACCTATACGAACCATTTAATCGCCTATTTCATCAAACACCTGCCCTTTGAACTCACGATTGGAAGCAGCGACCCCATCGACGAAACGGTTAAATACATTCTCAATAATTATACCGAGCAACTTACCTTGAACGAGCTTGCGAAAATGTCGAATTTCTCCGTTTCCAGATTTACGGGCTTATTCAAAAAGCGGACGGGCGTAACGCCTATCTATTACCTCAATTTAACCCGTTTAGAGCACGCAAAATACCTTTTAGAGCAAACCGCCTACCCCATTAAAACGATAATGGAAAAAGTCGGATTTTTAGATAGCTCCTACTTTTCAAAAATGTTCAAAAACTATTACGGGGTATCCCCTTTGCAGTATCGCAACGTGCGCCAACCTCTCTCAAAAAGCCGCGTTTTTAAGTAGCTTATAAAATATTTATGCGAGACGTTAGGCTACGATAGCCCAACCCACCGTAGCCGCAATTCAAGCAACTATCTACATGCCACAAAGCGGCACCTCGTTTGAGGTGCCGCTTTGTGGTGGGCAGAGGTGGATTCGAA
>JAZRBK010000430.1:0-3086 GCA_045635025.1 Candidatus Scatosoma sp. | reverse complement strand
CGCTTGGCCTCCGACTTGGTACATCCCGACACGAACAGGGAAATCCGCACTCCCTCGCCGTTGGCTATATCCGTCCATTTAATCGTAGCGTAATTCATTAAAGGTGCAGCCCTCTGTCCTTAATTTCTTGCGTTCTGCCTTGATTCCAATATTGCGTACCGATCTAGCCGCAGGTGCGTCTTGCAACGTTCATCTTCGCTTGGTCGCGGTTTTTGCAATGCGGGCATTCCCAAATGAGTTTACCCGATTCATCCGTTTGGATTTGGATTTCCCCGTCGTAACCGCAAACTTGGCAATAATCGCTCTTGGTGTTGAGCTCCGCGTACATAATATTCTCGTAAATAAACTTCATAACGGAAAGCACGGCGGGAATGTTATCCTGCATATTCGGCACTTCTACGTAGCTAATTGCGCCACCGGGAGAAAGCTGTTGGAAATCGCTCTCGAATTTGAGTTTCGTGAACGCGTCGATTTCCTCGGTTACGTGTACGTGGTAACTGTTGGTGATATAATTTTTATCCGTTACGCCGGGGATAATGCCGAACCGTTTTTGCAAACACTTAGAGAACTTATACGTCGTACTTTCAAGCGGCGTTCCGTACAGGGAGAAGTCGATATTCTCCTTGGCTTTCCAACCTTTGCACTTGTCGTTCATATATTGCATTACGGAAAGCGCGAACGGTTTCGCCTCTTCGTCCGTATGCGATTTGCCCGTCATATATTTTACACATTCGTAAAGCCCCGCGTAGCCGAGCGAAATCGTCGAATACCCACCAAAGAGCAATTTATCAATCGTTTCACCCTTTTTCAATCTCGCGAGCGCGCCGTACTGCCACAAAATCGGCGCGGCATCGGAAAGCGTACCCATTAACCGATTATGGCGGTGCATAAGCGCGCGATAGCAAAGGTCTAATCTTTCGTCGAAAATCTCCCAGAACTTCGTCGGGCTACCGCCGGAAGAAAGGGCTACGTCCACAAGGTTAATCGTAACGACGCCTTGGTTAAATCTTCCGTAGTATTTCGGTTTTCCGTTCTCGTCGACGTACGGCGTTAAGAAACTGCGACAGCCCATACAGGTATAGCAATGCCCCTCGCCGTTTTTATCCACCTTAAACTCGAGCATCTTCTTTTCCGAAATATAATCGGGTACCATACGCTTTGCGGTACACTTCGCCGCAAGTTCGGTTAAATACCAATACGGTTGTTCTTCGGAAATATTATCCGGCTCTAACACGTAAATAAGCTTGGGGAACGCGGGCGTAATCCACACCCCTTCCTCGTTTTTAACCCCGCGAATACGTTGCGTGAGCGTTTCCTCGATAATCAGCGCGAGGTCTGCCTTTTCTTGCTCGTTACGAGCTTCGTTCAGGTACATAAACACCGTTACGAACGGCGCTTGTCCGTTCGTCGTCAAAAGGGTAACCACTTGATACTGTATCGTTTGAATACCGCGTTTAATCTCGTCGCGCAAACGCTTTTCCGCAATCTCCATAATATGTTTTTCATCGACAACGCCGACTGCGGAAAGTTCTTCCGCTACCTCTTTGCGAATCTTTTTACGGCTAATGTCTACGAACGGCGCTAAATGCGTTAAGGAAATGCTCTGCCCGCCGTATTGGTTGGAAGCTACCTGCGCGATGATTTGCGTAGCAATATTACAAGCCGTCGAGAAGCTATGCGGCTTTTCAATGAGCGTACCAGAAATAACCGTTCCGTTTTGGAGCATATCTTCAAGGTTTACAAGGTCGCAATTGTGCATATGTTGCGCGAAATAGTCCGCATCGTGGAAATGAATAAGCCCTTGGTCGTGCGCGGCTACGATGTCGTCGGGCAAAAGAATACGACGGGTAAGGTCTTTGGAAACTTCCCCTGCCATATAGTCGCGTTGTACGCTGTTGACCGTCGGGTTCTTGTTCGAGTTCTCTTGCTTGACTTCCTCGTTGTTACACTCGATAAGCGTAAGGATTTGCGCGTCCGTCGTATTCGACTTTCTGACGAGCTCACGCGTATAACGGTAGGTAATATATTTACGTGCCAAAACGAACGCCTTCATATCCATAAGGCGATTTTCGACCATATCTTGCACTTCTTCAACGTGCATAGACCGACCAATTTTTTCACATTCTTCCGCAACAGACCCCGCGAGCGCGACAATATCAAGCTCGGTAATTTGTTCGGATTCCACAATCTCCTTATTCGCCTTTCTTACGGCGTTGATAATCTTGTCGAGATTGAACGTAACCTCTTGTCCGCTTCTTTTGATAATCTTCATTTCTTTCATTTCCGTTCCGCTCCTCTTATACCCTATTTTTATACGAAAAGGTATTCTTTTCTCTTTCGTAATCCTACTATATCTTGCGTAGCCTTAACCGTTCCTAAACACAACATATTGTATTCTTTTAATTCCACGCCCTATTATTATACCATATATTGTGTCAAAAGCAAGCGAATAAACACAAAAACAATTATAGAAAAAAGTTATACCTAAACGTTATAAAAAGCGGCTGGTTTCCGCGCTTCCCCTTTATTATCAAGGCATAGCGATTTATCGAATGAAAGCGAACTATTTGAAAATAAAATAGTTTGTAATCTCTTCCGCTTTCTAAGCCCGTTTTTGCCCTGATTTTTTAACAATTTCAACCCACAAGCGCACACAGGATATCCACAATTCCTTAAATGTAAAATAAAAAACGGTCAATCCACTTACAAAATGAATTCACCGTTTTGCGTATTTTCCCTCTTTATTTTTACAGTTGGTTCTTTTTCGGTTTTTTGAAATACCGCATTATCACGAGCACGACGACAATTCCTAAAATCGGGAAGATACCGCTCACGAGCATACCCGCTTTCAAGCCGATTTGTTCTACGGACAAACCTACCGTAGGCGCGAGCTCCGCGGCAAAAGAACTAGCGGAAACGTTATCGACGACGATACCCATAACTTGCGGTGCTACGGAAGCGCCCAAATCTCCACCTGCCGCCATTAAGGCGTATGCTCCTACACCCGCCATCGGCATTTTTTCTTCCATTAAAATCAGCGTTCCCGGCCAAAGCATCGAGGTAAAGATACCCGTCAAAATGCAAGC
>JAZRBK010000429.1:0-1399 GCA_045635025.1 Candidatus Scatosoma sp. | reverse complement strand
GTGTGAATGCGAACGCGGCGCTTATTACACAGGTTCGAGCGGAAGAGTTTTCGGGCAATAGTCCGCTTGCAGGAATAGAGTTTCAACGGGAAATCGAGCATGCGGCGTTCCGAGCAGGCGGCGGGGATTATTCTGCGCCCGTACAGCTCGTTAAGGATTTCTTGCACGATAAAGAGAGCACGGCGTTTGGAGAAGTAGTTCCAACCTACGCGGCGGGGACGAGGTTTGCCTCTTTTCGAGCCGTGTTGCCCTCGGGGGTCGTTTCTTCTTTGAAAGAAGCGATTGTGATAATGGATAAAAAATTGCACGGCTTTGCCTGCGACGATGCGGTGTTGACGGCGGCGGAAACGCGCACGAGCTCTCCCGTGCGTATCGAGCGCGAGGCAAGTTCCTTGCAATCGGTATCGGTAAAAAACTTGTACCCTTGCGGCGAAGGTGCGGGGTATGCGGGCGGTATCACTTCCTCGGCGGCGGACGGGATTCGCGTTGCGGAAGCCGTTTATAATACCTTTTTGCAAAATTAAAAGGATAAGATAACGGCAAGACGGCGCGTTCTATAAAAACGGGCGCGTAGTTGCAATTTGCATAAGGCATAAGGCGCGGTTTGGAAAAGTTTTGAAAATAAAATAGCCCTCACTTTGCGTGAAGGCTATTTTTTATGCTGTAAAGATGATTATTTAACTTTTTTAATCGTAGCCGTGATAATACCGATACGGGTATATTTAGGTTCGGAAACAGCTTTAAGGGCATTATAGTAAATCTTGGAAAGGAGTGCGATACGTTCGAAAGTAACGTACTCGTTCGCTTGATGAATGGTATCCTCTTCGCCGCTGATTTCAGGACCGAACGCGCAGCCGCATTCAAGCGCTCTTGCATACGTACCGCCGCCGATGGCGATGGGTTCTTCGTTTTTGCCCGTGGTTTCGTTATACACTTTCATAAGCGTTTTGATAAGTTCGCCGTCCTTGTCGTTGTAAAGGGGGGCTTGGTAATTGTCGATTTCGTAGCTAAGTCCCGTTTCGTCCAGACGGTCGGTAACCGTTTCTTTGGCGAACGTCGCGGGGAAGCGGATATCCGTCGTGATTTTCAAAACGCCGTTTTCAAAGCGCGCAACGTCGGGGGACATCGTCAAAACGCCCGTTTCGTCGGCGAGTTCTTTTAAGCCGAGTACGTCGTTGAAAAGTACGTCGTATGCGGCAAGACAGCTTTCGTTAAGCGTTCCCAAAAAGGCGAGAAGGGCTTGGAGCGCGTTCGCGCCGCGCTCAGGCGTAGAGCCGTGTGCCGATTTGCCGTAAACTTGCAAAATATTCGTGGTGTTATCGTACGAGAGCGTCGTACCCGCTACGGGGTTTTCGTAATTTACGAGGTGTTCTGCCGCTTTTCTCGTTAAAAACGCTTG
>JAZRBK010000428.1:0-1329 GCA_045635025.1 Candidatus Scatosoma sp. | reverse complement strand
AGGTATGAGAATCCGCACCGATGACAACGTCTCCAGGCACGACGAGTCCCTTTTCAGGGAGCAACGCATGCTCGATACCCATTTGCCCTACGTCGTAGAAGTGGGTTACCTCGTGCTTATCGCAAAAGTCGCGGCACATTTTACATTGCACTGCCGCCTTAATGTCTTTATTCGGTGCGAAGTGGTCCATAACCATCGTAACCTTGTCTTTATCGTAAACGCCTTTTGCGCCGATTCTTTCAAACTCGCGAATGGCTACGGGCGAGGTAATGTCGTTGCCGAGCACTCTGTCCAAATTAACCAAAATGAGTTGCCCCGCCTCGACTTTATCCAATCCCGCGTGTGCCGCGAGTATTTTTTGCGTCATTGTCATTGACATAATCTTCTTTCCTTATCCCATAAATATTCGGTTTCGCCTAAGACGGCTCGCCGTTTTCATCGTTTCCATTCACCAAAACTACGCGTTCAACGCGTACACGGTAGCCTCATTTGTTAATGATAGCCCCTTTATCCGCCGAACTAACCTGCGATGCGTACCGTTTCAAATACCCGCTCACTTCCTTACGTTTGAGCGTGGTTTGCGCCCTGCGTTTTGCAAGTTCTTCGTCGGAAACTTTCAACTCGATTTTATAATTAGGTATATCAATAGAGATGATATCCCCATTCTGGACGTACGCAATCGGCCCGCCCGAAACGGCTTCGGGGGAAACGTGTCCAATAGACGCGCCGCGCGTTGCGCCCGAAAATCTGCCGTCGGTAATGAGCGCGACGTCCTTATCCAAGCCCATACCTGCAATCGCGGACGTCGGGGAGAGCATTTCGCGCATACCCGGTCCGCCCGACGGTCCTTCGTAACGGATAACCACGACGTCGCCTTTTTCGATTTTTCCGCCGTAAATCGCCGCGATACATTCCTCTTCGCTTTCATAGACCTTAGCAGGTCCTTCGTGCACGAGCATTTCAGGAGCAACCGCCGCCCGTTTTACCACGCACCCGTCGGGAGCAAGATTACCTTTGAGCACCGCGATACCGCCCGTTTTACCAAACGCGTTGTCGGGTTTGCGGATAACCTCCTCGTCCATATTTTTAACGTTCTTGATATTTTCGCCGAGCGTTTTCCCCGTGCAAGTCATCACCGACGTATCTAACAGGTTCAAGCCCTCCAATTCTTTGAGCACGGCATACACGCCGCCCGCCTCGTTCAAGTCCTCCATATAGGTAGGGCCAGCGGGCGCGAGGTGGCAAAGGTTAGGCGTCTTTTCGCTAATCGCGTTGACTTCGTCCAAATCGAACGGAACGCCGCACTCGTTCGCAATCGCGGGTAAATGG
>JAZRBK010000427.1:0-2408 GCA_045635025.1 Candidatus Scatosoma sp. | reverse complement strand
ATGCACGTAGAGTTTGAAGCTACGGTAAGAGATTTTGACGTATTGCGTTTGAACTCTGCGTATACAGTTATGGATGTTTCAAGTGCAGGTACGAGTGTATTCCTTATGGCGGAAAGCTTCAAATCTGCAGAATCGTTCAATTATAAGAGTGTAGAAATCACGGCAAACGCAGTTCAGCCTGAACCTGAACCCGAACCTGAGCCTGATCCTGATCCCGAAGTTCCTGTAATTGACGGTACGGCAATGCCTGCAGGTACGGAAAAGATTGCAGGCGACGCAAAGCAATATCGTCAAGCATTCGTTGGTCTTCCCACCGAGCTTGCAGAAGGCACGTCCGTAACCGTTGAGATGGATATCTACATTACGGGTACGTATGATCAATACGTGCAGGGTATCTACTGGGTAGATACCGTATGGACAACGGCTGGCGGTGAATTGAAGGGCGTTACAAAAATTGTAGATTACGCTACGATGAACGCAAACGCTGGCAAATGGATTCATGTTACGTTTGAAGCAACGGTAAGAGATTTTGACGTATTGCGTTTGAATGATCAGGAGTACGCGACGGTGGATACGTCTGCGTATGGTACGGCAGTGTATCTTGCAGTGAACTCCTTCACCTCGGCGGAATCGTTCAACTATAAGAACGTAACGATTACCTCGAATGTTGTTGAACCCGAACCTGACGAACCCGAAGTTCCTGTAATCGACGGTACGGCAATGCCCACAGGTACGCAAAAGACGAACCCCGATAAGTATTATCAATCGGTGTTTGGCTTCGCTACTGACTTGCCTGTTGGTACGCTCGTAAAGGTTGACGTAGACGTTTACGTAACGGGTACGATTGACAGCTATTCCTACATTTCTTGGATTAACTCGACCTATAGCGACAACGCTATAAACGTAGAATCGAAGATTGCTACCTACGATGCGATGAATGCAAGCACAGGTAGATGGATGCACGTTGAGTTCTACGCATTCGTAAGAGATTTCGATTTGTTGCGCAGGGATGCGAGCTATCCTACGATGGACGTTTCTTCCGTGGGTACGGGGGTATTCGTGATGGCATCGAACTTTACATCGGAAGCTACCTTCAACTACAAGAACGTTGAAATTACGGCAGAGGAATCTGTGGTAGGTAAGGCAACGCCCGCAGGTACGAAAAAGACGAATAATGCGGACAGTTATCACCAAGCTTTTGTAGGGCTTCCCACCGATACGTTGGGGGCAGGTACGAAGGTAACGGTTGAAATGGAAATTTTTGTGACGGGTTCGTATGATGCGTATTCGTACATTTCTTGGGTAGATACATTGTGGTCGGCATCGACGGGCGATGTAAATAATGCTCCTAAAATCGTTACAAACGACACCATTAAAGCAAGTGCAGGCGAATGGATTAAAGTGAAGTTTGAAGCGGTTGTAAGAGATTTTGACGTGTTGCGTTTGAATACGGCATATCCCTCGATGGACGTATCCTCGTATGGTAATGCGGTATACCTTGTAGTGTACAATTTCAAATCCGCAGAATCCTTCAATTACAGAAACGTTTCGATTGTAGTGGATGATCCTGGCGTTGCTGTTCCTGACGGCATGAAGAAATCGAATGGCTACTATCAAGCTTTCGTAGGTCTTTCTACGGACTTGGCGGCGGGTACCAGCGTAAAGGTAACGATGGAAATTTACGTTACGGGTACGTACGACCAGTATACGGACGGCGTTAAGTGGGTGGACACTGTATGGACTGCTGAGGGCGGTGAAGTAAATAGTGCCCCTACGATTGTAGACAACGCGACTATGAGTGCAAACGCAGGGAAATGGATTACGGTTACGTTTGACGCGGTCGTAAGAAACTTCAGCGTGTTGCGTATGGACTCTTCCTTCTCGACAATGGATGTATCTTCGTATGGAAATGCAATCTATTTGATGGCGAAAAATTTCAAATCTGCAGCTTCGTTTAATTATAGGAACGTAGTAATTACGGAAGCTTGATAATTTAAAGAACTTGCTGAAACGTGAGCTGATTCGATTTCAGCAAGTTCTTTTCAAAATTCGGAGAAAATATTGACTTTTATATGTTGACGTATTATAATCAACATAAACCTTGAGTATATTTAGTGAATCTTTAAGAGGTGTATTATGATTCAAAGAAAAGGTAGAATTACAATTCCTACGGACGAAAATTACGTAGAAGGTACGAAGAAAATTGCGGATTTGTGGGGCGCGGATGCTGTTCGTGACTGCGACGGTGTAAAGCTTCCTAAGAATCCTAAAGAAATTGCGGACAAGGTATATAACGTATATTTTGTTGACCGTGGCAACCACGAATGGGCGGCAAACAACCCCGACGAATGGCAACATATGTTCATTATGACGCCCTTTGTTACGGCGCCGGAAGAAACGCTTTCTAT
>JAZRBK010000426.1:0-4638 GCA_045635025.1 Candidatus Scatosoma sp. | reverse complement strand
GTCGCGCAGGTTGTCGGGCCAGTCCACTAAGTTCCACTTCTCCGTGACTCCCTCTATCAAGCCATCTGTTTGCGCATACTGTTTGAAATATTCGTGTACGCCTTCTATATAAGGCAAAGCATATCGCAAGAAATCCTTGTCGCCATCGAGCTTATACACCCACAGCACGAGCGCAGGTAAGAGCAAGGAATAGTCGGCAATCTCTTGCATAAACGATGAGGTGGAAACCGCCATCACGCCCTTGCAGATAAACGCCGAATTACAAAAATCGACAATGGCTTTTGTAATGAGCGTGGTGTCGCCCGTCAGAACGCATTGCGCCCTACCCGAAACGCACACGTCGCCAAGGTACTGCCCTTTCTCTCTCGTGGGGCAGTCCACGAACACCTCTTGCGTTCCGTATTTTATCGTGTTCTCGCAAAGCTGTAATATAGCTTTCAACTGAGTATTTTTCGTTTCATAAATCGCGCGTTTTTTGAATGGATAATGACGAATAAGCATACCCATGTCCGTAACGAACGCTCCGTCGGGGATATGAATTTCACAATAGCGGAAGGCTTTATAATCGAATTGATTTAGCTCGTCTTCCCTTCCCGACAATATCCATTCCTCTTCATAACGGCAGTTGCAACGCATATCAAAGCGCACACTTCCGTCAGCGTTCAGTTCTTCACCGTAGCGCAGTATAACTTTGTCGCCCTTCTTGCCCTTGGCTTTTGCCGTGAGCGTTCCCACCATTTCTTGACCGAAGTCAAGGAAAAGTACGTTACCTCTTTTTTCTGTAAGAATGGGGGCTTCTTCATATACGCAAAGAGGCAGTATCGGGGATTTTTTCAAGGTATAGTCCGCATTCTTATAAACACTTGCAGGTTGCCAGTCGCTATCGTCGAAGTCCTCTTTTTCAAAGCCGACCTCGTTTGCGCCCGAATCATACCGCTCCATATACGCCGTTTCGTAACCAGCCATTCCGCAAGCAGAATAGCCTGTATGCGTTGTCGTAAGCCAGCTTTCGTCGCTTACCAAGGTGGGTTTTCCGTCCAAAGACAACTCACACCACAACATGGAGCGCAGATCGCCCGACACCCATACTCGGTTGATTAAACCTTGGTAATAGGTGTGTACCGCAAAGGTGTTTTTACCTTCTTTCAGGTAAGGCGTTACGTCTATCTCCATATAGTAGTAATGGTCAGGATAGGACGGGGGCGGACCTTGCGTGACGAACACTCCGTTGATATACAACTTAAAATAATCGTCTGCGGTAATTCGCAAAATTGCATGCTCCGCCTTTTGAAGGGTTACCTTTTTGCGAAAGAGGGTATGCCGATTGCATAAGCTTTCCGCATTCTTTTCAAAGGCCGCAGGCGTTAATTCCTTGTGGAATACGTCTATCGGTTTTAAGTTTTTAAAATCGCTATGACAAATGAATTTGCCCTGCATATTCCACCTCAAAATTAGTGATACAGCGTTTCAAATCGTTCTTTTTCTCGAATGCAAAAATCGTACAAAGCCTTTATATTTAACTTTCGTTCGTCAGCAAACCAGCTCGACCATTCGCCCGTATAGAACTCCTTGCGGGCCTCCAAGATATTCTTAACATAGCACGCGGCTTGCGCATAATGAGTGGAAATATTATCCGTCTTCCCTGCTATAAACTCCTCAATCGCCTCGCAGTTTTCCTTTGCGAATGAGAACAAGTTTGTCCAGTAATACGCTTGCCAACGCCACTGCTTTTGAATCGCCTGCGCAATGCCTTGCGGTAATTTTTTCTGCAATGCCGTGAACTTTTCGTACGCCGTTCGCATAACAATTACACCTTTCCTAACGGTTTCAGAAAACTCGGAGGTGTACATCTTGCATTTGTCCTCAAACAAAACGCTATGCCCTGCAAAGCAAACGATTCCATCGTTGATAGAGCATACAGGGAAAGACAATCCCTCATAGTGATGATAGTTAAAATCATACTTATCACAGAAGGCGTGATAGCGTTCCTCGCCTACGTCACCCATCGCAGAATAGTACGTCTTGATGCCGTCCAGTAATTCCGCTACATTGTTAGGGGTGTAGAGGGTACAGTATTCAGTAACGATTTCGTCTAAATTCTTCTTGTCACCGTACCACGCAAGCTTTGCATTCACGTTGATAGAGAAGATAAATTCCTTGACGTTAGAAGCATTTAACACCGCATAGTAATCGGATTTTTTCTCACGAGCCAAGGCGTAGCAATAGGCAATTTTTTCAGGCAACACACCCTCGGAAAGGTGCGGACCTGTATGCCAGTATTGCGAATGATAATAAATGCCATACTTTCTATCATCCTCTCTCGGAACGGTAAAGAAATCATCACCGAACAACTGACTCATACCTATGTCGGCAAAGACGGCAACCGTGTTTTTCGGCAAGGTCAAGTGTCCGCTTTGAAGCAGCTTTGCGCCTTCCATCCAAACGGTGGACGTCGAATAAATTTCCCCCTTGTAATGCTTTGCAATAATATCGTACTGCGTTTGGATTGCGTTTGCGATGAGCTCTCCACGCGCTTGCAGGCTGTCGCCTACGTTTTTATCCGTCGCCCAAACTGGTCTGTCGCCCGCTCCGCGAAGTCCCAACTGCCAAACGATTCGCGGATATTTCGACCACTTTTTCGCATAATGCTCCCAACACGCAATCATCGCTTCAGGATTTTCCACGAACGATTGCTGAGGTTTGTAGCCGTATTCCTTGACGAAATCGGCATACCCAAAGTGGGATACGCCCATCGGCTCGATGTGGTGTTGCGACACGAATAAGCCCCTGCGAGAAGCAATCTTCACAAGTTCTTCTTCATCGGGCTTGCAAATGTCCACAAGCGTAGACGGAATGATTAAATTGACACGGAATCGAAGAGCAGTTTCAACAATCTTTTCCATCAAGTCAGGATGAATAACGTCCTTGTAGAAGAAATAGTCAATATCGCGTTTTCCCTTCGATTGAAAGCCACTGAGCAGGTCTTCATCATTGATAAACCAGCCACGAAATTTCGTGTGCGGATATTCCTGCACAATCTTTTCCTGTAAGGCAATTTGCTTTTTATTCTCCACCGCAATATCCTCAAAGAAATAGAACGGCGGGATGCAAAGTTCCTTTTCTATGAATGCGTAAATTGCCCACATCAAACCAAGATCATCCGAGCCTAAAAGGTAGATTTTTCTTTGCTCTACTCGGTAGCAAAACTCCTCTTCGTGGGTAAAGCATACACTACCCGCAAGCGAGGAAAATTCTTCGCTATCCCTCGAGCAAACGATGATATCCGCTTTATGAATATCTCTCGTTGTTTCAGCAGTCCCACAAGCTTTTTTAATATCGCTGATAAAATCAGCCACCGCAAGACGAACGTTTTCCTTTTCGCCCGATGCAATATAAACTTTTTTAGTTTCAAACTCGTTAAACGTAAAACTCATATATTTTTTCTTGTTACTTATTATAGCTTTAAATGGTTTAATCGCCCATTTTTTTGAGCGATTAAACACCATCTATTAGTCCTTAAAAACCTTTTTGATTGCTTCCAAATAACCGTAACCGTAAACGTTATCAGGTTGCAAATAGCTCGTTTCCGTCCATTCGTTCCAAGAATTGACAGTCACAAGGGGCGGAATATCCTGATGGCTGTCCAAGTAATCCTTTGCCATCTGCATCGCCTTTTGAATGTTTTCAGGCGTGTTGCCTTCTATAATACCCGCTCTGAAATGCTTGAACCGAGGATTGTTGTCCCAACCGCAAGAAACGTGGGGGAAATAAGGCACTTTGTATTCATTTTCAATACGCGCCCATTCCTTTTTAACGTCCTCTAAAATCTCCGTGTAATCCCTATCAATCTCCGCAAAATGCACGTATTGATAATGCGTAACGCTATCCGCGCCAAGAAGGGAAACGATTTCCTTGGTCGTGCCTTGCATATTCGAGTCAAAACCGCTTAGATTGAAGCTGTTTTCACCCCAAATGGTAATCTGCAAATGCAAGTCCGGGAAACCCGCCTTCTTTACCTGCTCGCGAAACCATTCAAGAGCTTTCTTCGTGTTTTCCACACCGCCAAGCCCCGACATCAAATTGTTGACGTCGTAAATCATAAAGACAGGACAGCCATTAATCGTATAATAATTCGGTTGTTTGAAATACTTTTCTATCACGCGGTTGACGACCGTTTCAAAGCTCGGTCTACCCACTGCCCCCTTCCAAATTACCGTATCGCCGTAGGTTTCGGACAGGTCGATGTTCCAGTAATTGTTGGCATCGTGGTTCGCCCACATCAGATAGAACTTCATCTTATCCCTGTTCTTCGCCTTCAAGAAACCGTCGTTTAAACAATTTTCTAAGAAGGGGCGATCGTCAAACCAGTACCAGTCGTAGATAAACACGTTCACACCGTACTTGGTGGCTTCCTCAATCTGCTTTTCCATTACAGCAGGATCCGCTTCGTTTTCATAGCCCCAAAGCGGTTCTCTGCCCCAGTTATAGCCGTTTTCCTTCGGTTTTGAGTTCTTCACCGATTGCCACTCCCCGATTCCTTCCTGCCAAAACATTCTCGTCCTCGGTTCGTCGCCAGTATAGGCGGGCCAAATATACGCCGCCACGTCATATTGTCTTTTCATAGATTAGCTCCTCTAT
>JAZRBK010000425.1:0-5922 GCA_045635025.1 Candidatus Scatosoma sp. | reverse complement strand
CGCATTATACGGGGAAAGCCCCCATACGCCGCAACATTCAATCTCGTTAATGATGACGTAATCGCTATACGCAAACGCAGGTTTTACGATACGGGGATATTCGTCCGTGTTGTTACTGCTAACCATATCAATCGAGGTCTTAATCCCCCGCTTTTGCACCGACCGCAAGAACCGTGCCATTGCCGTTCCGTACTCCTCGTCGGGAGCGTCGAACCTGTCCAAAAGCAACAAATACCCGATATGCAAAATCTTACACCCGAGCGAAGCTACGTCCACGTCGTTGGGGGAGAATAAGGAGTTCGCGCCCTTGTAGGAAAAGAACGTTCTTTCTCCCGATGGCAAACTCATTACGTCGCTAAACGACGTTTGCACGCCTTGCGTGGTGATTACGCCGCTCACGTTGACGCCGCTCGTCTGCATTTTCGAAAGCAAAAATCTACCGTTATCGTCGTCGCCCACCCGCCCGATAACGGACACGGGAAGCGTTCTGTCAATCGTCGCAAGGTCAATCGACGTGTTCGGCACACAACCGCCTACCGCCCGCGCCGACGAAGAGATATTCGCAAGCATTCCAAGCTTAGGAAATTCGTCTACGGTTTTTACGATATCCGTGAGAATCGTACCCGCTATCACAATACCGCTATTTTGCTCGGATAAAAGATAATCCACCGTTACGCCGAATAATTTCGCGAGCGCAGGGAGCTGCGTTATATCGGGATAACCGAGCCCGTTCTCCCACTTACTTATCGTCTTATCGCTTAAATGGAGCTTATCGGCAAGTTCTGCCTGCGTGTAACCGCTCTGTTTGCGAAGTCTTGTAATCGTAGCTGCGAATACGTTCGGATTCATTTTTATATCCCCTTTTGTTTTTGTTACGTTTATTATATCATATCTCTGCGCGTTTGTAAACCTACGAATTAGATACTTTTTTGCGTAAAAAATCACCTAAAACTCTACTATTGGTAGAGTTTTAGGGGAACCGTGCCGTTTTTCGCCGTACAACTGAAAGCGTTGAAACGTAATTAAAATGTTGTTAAATTGCAGTCAAAGCGTAAACAAACTTCTATTTATCCAAATATTCTTTTAAGGTATGATAATAATAGATAGGCATTGCGCTCCAACCGTGGCAAAGACTGCAAGCCTTAGAGAACGCCATTCCTTCAAGCGTTTCCCAAAACGACGTAGCACCCGCATCGAGCATTTCCTTATAATTCTTGCGGATATCGTTTAATACGTAATAGGCATTGTCTTTGTCCACACTTAAAAGCGCGTCGTAGACGTAACTCTGCATAGAAAGCGTAGCCGTAATCAGCGTTTTATCCTCTTTCAAAGCGTTTGTTATTTTTTCATCGCCTAACCCTACAAGGCAGGCAAACGCGTTGCCGAGCTGCGAATATAATTTTTCGCCCACGTCGCTTAAACAGTAAAATCCGCGCTTCTTATCATAGAAGGTTTCTTTGATAGCCGTCTTTACCTTTTCCGCGCCGCAATCCGCGGTTACGCCGCGGAGGTTCGCCATATTTTGATAATGCGCCGCCATATATAAATACGCGCAATTCAAAATTAAATCGTGCCTTTCTACGCGCTCCGCGCCGAGGTCGAGCTCGTGCTCGTTATCGCTGCCTTTCGACCATTCGTAGAAGTTCCAAAACGGCTCGTCAAAGTTTTTCAAAAGATTTTTTTCGTCTATGCGGTCGGTAAAAATGCGGAAGATGTTTTCTATCGTTTCCCAAGTTTCATCGAGTATGGAAATATCCCCCGTACGTTGAATATATTCCCCCACCGCTACGGGATACATCACCGTAAAGAAGGGAATCGCAGGGGTGTTTACCGCAGGATAGGTAAGCTCCAAAAATCCGTCGGCGCGCTTGCCTTTCGAGATAAAGACAAGGTTCGCTCTTTGGAAATCGTATTCTTTGAAAGCGTAGTACCCGCAAAGCATTTGATTGCGACTATCGAGCACGTACAGCGCCTGTTCCCGCCAAGGACAATCCTCGTAATGCTCGTGCATACAAAGGCGAAGCGTCCGCACGCAAACGTCGTAAATATTTTTATCCAAGCCCGCGAGCGTAAACGGTGGGTCTTTTTCCGTTACGGGATAGCTATACGGCAAAACGCCCAGAGTCTTTATTTTTATCTTTTTATCGCTTTCTACCGCCAAATATCTGCCCGCCATACGGACAAAGAACTGCTCGAACGAATTAACCCCCTTTTGGCATACGAAATCAAACGAAAAATCCCTGCCGAGGTTTTGATACCCTCCTGGTATAAAACGGGGTACTTTCCCCTCGTCTAAATATTCCCCATAGGACACGTTGACGGTGCAAGGCTCTTGACATTCCACTTCTATCTTCACGTACCCGCACGTTTCCCGACCTAAATCGTAAACGCCGCCGCCGATTTGTTTTGCAACGGCAAACGGCTCTGCCACCATTTTTTTCACGGGGCGAGGGAAGAGTTTGCCATTTTTAACGATTTCCTTACAAGGTTTGTACACAAGGCTTTGCCCCGCAACCATACCTACCGTATAGCCCAGCTGGAACGTAATCATCTTTTGCCGACCGTTAAGATAAGAAACGTCTTTCGCACCGAGCGTCTGCGCGTTGGAACACGCGATTTGTTCCCCGTCCGCCGTTACGCTGAATAGAAGTCCCGCGCCGTCGTCGATATGCGTAGCCGAATGAAAACCCTCGTACCAAACGGTGATTTTCAACTCGTTTTCCCCGAATTGTAAATAAGGCGTAAGGTCGATTTCGTCGTAATATTTATCCGTTATATAGTTAGGGAATTGCCCGAAAGCCACCCGTTCCCCGTTCACGTACGCAATATAATTCGTTTCGGCTACGAGCCGTAAAACCGTCCGTTTCCCCTCGAACGGAACTTGCGCCTTAAACGATGCGTATTCGTCCCTTTCTTCCGCTTTGTTAAGCCAAATCCAACGGGCGCTTCCAAACGTTTTCATATTCTATATTTCACTCCTTTTTCGTACGCAGATAACGCGTTTTTCCTTTATACCGTTATTTAACCGTCCTGCTTTTGTGTTGCAAGCATTTGATTTTACCTTTTTATCAATAACGGCTCTATCATAATAATAACATAAACCAAAGCAAAAAATCTTGCTAAAAATCACTAAAAACTTGCCTATTTTTACTTTTTGCCCAAACTTTTTATAAACAATAGGCGGGCGAGCCGTAAAACCCGTCCGCCAAAAAACATTTAGAACGCTATATTTTATACGGGCATACTATCGTGCAAAACTTCAAAGTTTTCCCCGTCGAACCGAACGGAAACAACTTCACCGCCGCCCGCGCTCGCGGAAACGCATTTCGTTCCAATCGGCACCTTGAACGGTTTTTCTTCACTCGCGGGATTATAAAGACGTACAATCAAGCCTTTTTCCTCTTGCGGAATCACAGTATACCGCTTTTGCCGTGCTACCGCAATTCCATAATGCAACATAAATATGCGGTTTTGTAACATAACGCGTTTTACTTGACATTCTTCCCCCAAGTGTGTTACACTTAATTTATGAAAGAAAACGACACCACCTTTTTAAGTAAAAGCCACCCATCGTTTACGGCAAACGGTTACCTTTATCAGTTAGTCAAGGACAGAAAACTGACGAAGGTTAAGCATAACCACGACTTTTTCGAGCTGTTTTTTATTTTACAGGGAGAAGTAGAGCATAACGTCGACGGACAGATGAAAAAAATGCGGGAAATGGATTTTACTTTTCTCGCGCCGAAAAATATGCATTTTTTCGAAGGACAAACCGCCGACGCATACGTTTTTTCCCTTTCGCTTACCCCCGAAAAGTTCGCCCGTATGCTTTCTGCCGCCGACTTCTCTCCCGCTTACGGAAAAGTTTACACGGCAAAAAACAAGCGTTTTTTGAAGGAATTACCGCAAATCCCTACCTTTGAAAACAACAGACAAAAACTGCTCGTCAACGCGTTCGTGATGGATTTACTGACGGAAATCGTCAAAAACAATCTGCCTTTCGACAAGGAAATCCCGCACCCGTTACAGCTCGCCGTCGAGCAGCTCCGCCGTCCCGAACATATCGGCGGGGGCGTTGGAAAATTAGCGGAATTGACGGGCTATTCGAGAATGCACCTCGGGCGGTTGGTGAAGAAATATTACGGCAAAACGCCTGCCGCGCTTTTACACGATATACGTATGAGCTTAGCTGCGGAGTATTTAGAGAAAACCTCTTTCACGTTAGAGCGCATAGCCGAGGACGTAGGATTTGCTTCGGTAAGCCAATTTCACGCGGCGTTCAAAACTCAATACGAGTGCACGCCCAGCGTTTACAGAAAGCGAAAACAAATTCCTACCGCGAATTTCTATTTTGCTTCACGCAACGTCTAATATTGTGCCTCAAAACAATTCTCTCCAAAACAAAAACACGGTTTTATGCAAAAGCAAATGCGTAACCCCGTGTTTTTTATTCTATTTTGTTGTTTTGGAGCTATTTAAAATTAGAAATATTCCGTCCAAATATAGCTTACGACGACCTCGCACGAAACGGTCTGATTGCCGACCCGAGCGGTTACGATAGCCGTACCCTCTTTATTGCCCGCCGTAATTTTTCCGTCCTTATCCACCGTTATCAAATCGCTCTCCGTAGACCAAATTACCGCGTAACCCTTATTTCCCGACAAAGTGAGTTGATAACTTTCGCCGTCGTGAAGCTCTACCGTAGGCGTAAGGGAAAGCGTTGTTCCCGCAAGCCCTTTATCCACGTACTCGTAAAGCTTTTCGTCCGTTTGTCCGCGTTGTAAAAGTACCGAAGCGACGTACGCCACCGAACGCTCTACCGTGTCCGAATAATAATATTGTCCGTTCGCGTATACGTAGCTACGCGCCACGATAACTTTGTCGTAATGTTTCTCGGGGATTTCCGTAAGTACGGCGTTGAAATATTCATAGCCGCTTTGCACGCCGCTCTCGTCCATACCGCCCGTCGCCCATTTCGTTTGCGGAACGTTGCTCACTTCCGCGGTATCCACGGTAAGCTCTGCGCCTTGGAGCTCTTCTTTGGGAATGATAAGCGTTCCGAACGTAGCGCCCGTATCCACCAAAGCCGCAGAAACCTTAGACTCAAAACGAAGCCCGCAAGGGGTAGAAAGGCGCACGCTTGCACCAAGCATTGTAGGCGTGTCTACAATCACGAAATCGTTTTCAACGCGTACCTGCCCTACGGTAAGCGTATATTTCGCCTTGCCCATTTCCACGTTGTTCGCATAGGAAAGGGTGGGTTTATCATATTCCCAAGCCTCATCCACTTGCACGGTTACGGGCTCGACCGCTTTACCCGTGTACACGCAAGCGTCCTTATTCAAAACCGCACTTGCCTGTGCGTGCAAATCGGTATGATACGCGCACGTTTGCGTAATCGTCGCTCCGCTTCCCGTATAGGTGTAATAATGACAGCTATCCGCCGCCGTAGTACTCCCCATCAACGCCTCTGCGCCCCAATCGCGCGCGCCCAATTTATCTTTATACGAGTCGAATGCCGATTGAGAAGAAAAGACGAGTTGGCAATCCTCCAAATCCGCGTCGTAACGGGAGCGCGCGTAAATCCCCCTATCGCTATCGCTAGTATTCAAGGGAATATTGGCGTTACCGCCGATTTCAAGGTTAATCTTTCCGTTTACCACGTAATACTTCGTTTCCAACGCCAAATTGAAAATCGAACCGTTATCCGCATTATAACAGCCCGCGTAGATACGGCGAGAAATCGTACCGCCGACAATCCGCAAATCGACGTTGCCCGTCCGAAACGGCCAACCCTCGTTCGCGCCGAAAACCTGTTGAATCGAGCCGCCCTCGATACGCGTATTCGCGTTACCGCCGACGTCCCAACCCTGCGAGCCGCCGTATACGCCCATCATCGTGCCGCCCGTAATTTTCACGTTC
>JAZRBK010000424.1:0-1612 GCA_045635025.1 Candidatus Scatosoma sp. | reverse complement strand
AGGGAAGAGCTTGCGGGCGAATTCTGCCGCGGCTGCGGTTACTGTATGCCGTGCCCCGTCGGAATCGAGATTAACAACTGCGCGAGAATGTCGCTTCTTCTCAGGCGCGCGCCCACGGCGGCAAGCCTGACACCCGAATCCCAAGCGAAAATGAAAAAAATCGAGGACTGCATAAACTGCGGCAAGTCTTACTCCCGAATCTCAAGCGAAGATGAAGAAGATTGAGGAGTGTATAAATTGCGGTAAGTGCAAGTCGAAATGTCCTTACGGACTTGACACGCCTGCCCTCTTGAAGAGAAATTACGAGGATTATAAGACGTTTTTGTGATATGCGCTTCGGGCGTGAACGGGACGTCGAGGGCGCCGTCCCCTACAGAATGCGACGTCATTTCGCTTTGCGCACCGTAGGGTGGCGTTGTTTGGAATCCCCATCGGGATTCGTGATATTTTGCCTTCCCCTTGAGGGGAAGGTGGCGCGGAACGCGACGGATGAGGTGGAAAGAGATGAATCTAATTAACAAAGCATAAGTTAGATAACGCTCCACCTCATCCGCTTCACTTCGTTCAGCACCTTCCCCAAGGGGGAAGGGCATAAAGGACCGTCGAGGGCGCCGGTCCCTACAAAATGCGATATGCGCCCGTGAAAAAGGTGGGATATGGAATCCGCCCCTGCGGTGGAATTTTATTTATAAATGCGGCGCAGCCATTGACAAAAACTTCAGCTCGTGTTATAATTCAGCCAAGGAACAATAACCGAAGGGGAACGAAAATGTTGCTTTTTTATATTCGACACGGCGACCCGATTTACCACCCCAATATGCTCACTCCGCTTGGCGAGGCGCAGGCGCAGGCGGTGGCAAAAAGGCTTTCACTTTACGGGCTTGATAGAATTTACTCATCTCCCTCGACAAGGGCGATGCAAACGGCGCAGCCTACGGCTGATTTGACGAAGCTTCCTATTACCGAGGCTGATTTTGCCGACGAAAAGTACGCGTGGGACGAGCTTGCGGTGCCTCTTCCAAACGACAGGCGCACCTGGCTTTTTCAGCACCCCGAAACGAGGAGCATTTTCGCATCGGGCGAATTTCGAAGGCTTGGTGAGGATTGGTGCGAGCATCCCGATTTTTCACAGTACAAGGACGGAATAGCTCGCGCAAAACGTGACACGGATGCCTTTCTCCTATCACTAGGATACGAGCACGACCGCGAGGCGGGAAAATACAGGGTAGTGCGTGATAATAACGAACGGATAGCGCTCTTCGCGCATCAGGGCTTCGGAATGGCGTTTCTTTCCTCGCTTCTCGATATACCTTATCCCGCGTTCTGTACGCATTTTGATATGTCGCACAGCAACGTAACGGTGATTGAATTCAGAAACGAAAACGGTTGTTCGATACCCTGCGTTTTGTCGCTTTCAAACGACGCTCATCTTTATAAAGAAGGGATTGCAACTAAATACGCAAACAGGATTTATTTTTAATATGCAAACAGTAAGACTTGGACGAACAGAACTTATCGTATCAAAAAACGGATTTGGCGCTTTGCCGATACAGCGCGTTGGCAACGAAGAGGCAACCCGCATATTAAGACTCGCCTACGAGGGCGGTATAAA
>JAZRBK010000423.1:0-4001 GCA_045635025.1 Candidatus Scatosoma sp. | reverse complement strand
GACATGGCTACGATCCGACTTAAGCTTTACAATCTGCAGCTCGTTATTTATACCATAGATTGCCGCATATTTTCCTTTGGAAAATTCCATTTCCACCGTCGCGTTTTTCTTATCACTGGGATTCCCGTAATTCACAAGCATAAACGCTTCGCCCTTTTCGGAATCAAAACACCCAACAATTACGTCTTCCGATGTCTTTACTTGCTTAATAGCGGTATCTGTAAAGTCTATATTTCCAAGCAATCGAAGGGCTTGCCCTCCACGTCCTCCGTCTTTTGCCACGGGAACCGTTTTCACCCAGTCATATGCTAAATACACGCTGGAAAACGATGAAATTCGAGCGAGTTCTCCCTGCACTGCATAATATAAGGGAGACGGCGTTCCATCAGGATTCAGCATGCAATATTCATACATTGGCTCAAGCCAATCACCCTGTTCCTTTTTGGGCACCGCATAACAATAAAAACCAAACCAGTCTGCCCCGAAAGCCATCGCAACATCTAACTGCATACGAATTTCATCCTGACCTAACGTATCCTGAAATTCATTTTTTACCGCCGTTTGTATATAATAACTCTTTTGGCTGTTAATTCTTTTGGCAACATTTGCCATATCATTATAGCACAACAACCAAGACGAGTGCAAGCCTTCGCTCCTAAAAGGATAAAAATCCACAGACATCAAGCGATTATTCTCAAAATCCTGCACGATTTTTTCCGCATACGTTTCCACGTAATGCTTATATCCCTGTTTCCCGATACGTGAGGAATCCGCATAATTCGGGAGCAGATTTACCATATATGGCACATCGTAAACACTCTTGTAGTCTGCCGTTAAGTCATCGTTTCCATATTTATCAAGCGCATCAAAAGACGGCTCGTCTGCAATATGCATGCCTACAATAATATCTTTATAATCTCCGTATAAATCGTAATCAGAAAAGGGGGTATCACTGAAAGCTTTACCCTCCACGTTTCTATAATATCCTGCGCCATAACTGGGAAGCGCTTTCAATCCAACCTTTCGACAAAGCTCCAGCGACCGCTGTGTTGCGTTCGAGCCTAAGTAATGCAAATTATCACTTGACCAAGGCCTTATCGAATGATTGCCAAAAAACATGGTATTCAAGCCTGCTTGCTTATACTGTTCAAAGCTTTCTTCCGTTAATTCATACGGTGACCAAAAACCGAAAGTCACAAAATCTTGCGATTCGTACGTAGGTAAAACAGGCGACGCTTCCGTGTCTTTACACGCAAAAGAAGAAATACAAACACAAACAGCAAATAACGCGGCAAAAGCTTGCCGCGAATATTTTTTTAACTTTTTCATGTATTACCCCTTATAATAAGGAATAATAAACGCACCTTCCCCATAAGCCAAAGAAAGGGTGATTTTCCCGTTTGTCAGCGCTATATTTTCTTCTACGCCGTTTTTATATATACGCAAATAATTTGCGTCCTCAAACACAAAATCCAGAGAAATATCTGCACTTGTTGCCATATCGCTATAATTGGAAACCATAAAGCCGTCATTGCCCAGCTCGTCTTTCATAACGCCGATAATATAATCGTTATCGCAAGATACCGATTGCAAGGTATCCGTTTCTTCCGCCGTCATTACCCAATCCCGAAGCTCCGTATTGCGCGTAATCATATTCATCGCTGACGTTTGTTTATCCGAATTTAACAGCAAGCCCTGCCATTCAAAACACTTATAGACATGGCCGAAAGATTTTATCGTGAAATTCACTTCTTTTACCGCATCATAAAGTTCCGTTTTTGTTCCATCTCTTTTAACAGGAGCAGAGCCATCAGGGATAATCGGTTCACGGGGCGTACAATAGGTATACCACGAATATGCATCCATACCAAATGCAAGAGCTGTATATACTTGTGTATAAAGTTCCTCTTTGGTCGGTGAACGCATTTTATTTCCCGTTGCTGTTGACATCAAACACATATGCGCGAAAGCGTCATACTCCACCGCATACGTTTTCAACATCATTAAATCATACAAGAAATTAACCATCAATTTCCCATTTTCCAATACGGGATAACTATCCACCATCAACCATTTTTCACCTTCTACTTCGCTTAAAACCGTTTCACAATAGGCTTCCAAATAATCAGAATACCCGCCCGATCTAAACAGTTCCGCATAGGAAGGCAACAAGTTTACCAAATAAACTGCGTCGGGATTGTTTTTATACGTTTCGTTAAATTGACGGGCGTAGCCTGCCAACTTGTTCATAATGGGAACGTGCGGTTCATCCCAAGGCATAAAGCCGTAAAATCCCTCACAATCCGAAAAATCGGGATAATTATCCGTAAATACGCAATTTTCATTATTACCCGTTGTGTTTGATCCAAAAACAACTGTTTTTAATCCATTCGCATTACACAAGGCAATTTGTTCTTTCGTCAATTGAATATTTTGAGGATTGTTAATATACAAACTATCCCAGCCAGTTAAATTAAGAATATCAACCCCCGCATTTTTTATATCTGCGATTACCTGATTATTCTTTTCCGTATTATAACCAAGCGTATCTGAATATTCCAAAGTAGGGAAATCCCAAGCTGTAATAGGTATATTTCTTTTCCCTTTATACGAATCGTAATCCATTAGCTGGGTATCCGCTTTCCCTGTGGAAGAACTCTCTCCCCCGTTTATATTGCAAGAAGAAAAGCTAAACGCCGATACAAGAAAAAGTGCACTTAACGCTACTGTAAAAAATTGTTTCTTTCTCATCCTTTCAATCCTCCCGCAGAAAAGCTGCTCATAATCGTTTTGCTAAAACATCCGTAAAGAATTAACGTTACCGCAGACATCATAAACAGCGCAGCAAAAGCAATCGGCTTTGCGTTGCTGTAATAAGACGACAAACCATTGATACCATAGGCAAGCGTAGGCATATTCGGCATATACATAAAGCTCATCGTATAATCATTCCATGAACCAATTATCGTCATAACTGTTTGCGCCAATAAAATCGGCGTTGCCTGTGGCAGCATAATGGAAAGATACGCGCGCATATTCCCAGCCCCATCTAATTTTGCCGATTCTACGTACTCCCAAGGCATTGCGCCAAAATAGTTACCGTATAATAAGACGCCAAAACCAAGCCCACCTGAAGCGCTTAAAATTACTGGCCACCAAGTATTGATGACATTGAGCTTATCATAAAATTTTAATGTTGCAGCCGTAGTACCAATCATAGGAATACTCATCGTCATCAAAACTGTCAACATGATGATTCTCTTTAATTTAAAATCATATTTTGCCACAACATATCCAACAGCCGGAGGAAAAACCAAACCTCCTACCACCGAAAAGCCCATTTGCAAAAATGAGTTTTTTAGCATTCCCAAAACGTTAATCGTTATAGATTGACGTTTCCCATTAACCAGTATAGTTTTTCTGACTTCATAAGCAAAAACTTCTTTATAGTTATCGAATATGTTTTGAACGTCGCTAAAATCAAATAATCCCAAAGGATTTTTATTATAACTGGCAGGATTTCGGAAACTGTTTAACAGCATCCAAATAAAAATAAATAAAAAGCTAAGCGCAAAAAGCGACATGAAGAATATAATTCCCCAAGAAAATATGTAATCTCCCACTTTCTTTTTGTATGCTCTTTCTTTCTTACAGATAGCATTCATCAATACTCCACCTCTTTATAAATACTTCCAAAGGCTTTCTTGCCCAATGCTGTTATACAAGTACCAAAAATCGCAATGAGAACCCCCAATGCAGAAATAAAACCTAAATTACTTCTACTCTGCGCACTTACCACCACCATAAGTCCCAAAGTACTCGTTCCGTATTTACCGTCCGTCATCAACAAAGAAGGCAAATACCAAGAAAAAATACTGGAAATTCCTGTAATAGAGATGGTTGTTATCGTACTCCAAACCAACGGCACAGCAATTGCATAAAATTGTTTAAAATCGCTGGCACCGTCCAACTGTGCGCTTTCAAACACCTCAGCCGGCAAT
>JAZRBK010000422.1:0-3895 GCA_045635025.1 Candidatus Scatosoma sp. | reverse complement strand
CGGCAAAGGAGAAAAGCAAATGATAACGGTCATAGGTCTGGGTGTTGAAAAAGGAGATTTGACGGAGCGCGGCAAGGCAAAGATTTTACAGGCGGCAAACGCGGGCGCACCCATTCTCGTGGGGACGGCGAACGTAAAATCCTATCAATCCGTTTTGGAATTGAACGTTCCGCACGTCTGCCTTGACGGCGTTTATCAAAAGAGCCGCAACTTCCAAACGCTGAACAAAAACCTCGCGGCGGCGGTCTGTAAACAGGGCGAAAACGCCGTGTATCTCGTGGACGGTTCGGCGAGCGAGGACAATTCCGTAAAAGAACTTTTCCGCAAAAAACGCGGAAAGATAGAAATTATCAGCGGCGTGTCGAAAATTACGCCGCTCGTGGAACAGGCGCGCTTTCAAACGTGTTCGTATACGGCGGTGTCCGCGTACGAGCTTTTTGAAAAGGCGAAAGGCGGGCTGACGTTGCCGCTTATCGTTTACGACGTGGACGATAGAGCGCTCGCGGGGGATTGTAAACTGCTTTTGAGTGATTTGTTCGGCGAAGAGGTAAAAATCAGCTACTTACAAGGCGGAAAACGCAAAATCCTGCCTCTTTACGAGTTGGATAGACAAAAAACCTACGACTCGACGAGCGCGCTCGCGATAGATAAAATCGACTTGCTTGAAAAATCCCGTTTTACGGCGGAGGATTTGAAAGAAATTATCGTGCGTTTGCGTGCGCCGAACGGCTGCCCTTGGGACAGGGTACAGACGAACGAAACGATTAAAATGGCGGCGGTGGAAGAGGCGTACGAACTCGTGGACGCAATCGACTGCGCCGACGATGAGAAAATCTTAGAGGAAACGGGCGACGTTTTGTTGCAAGCGGTGTTCCACGCCGTTTTGAAAGAGGAGACGGGTTCGTTCAACCTCACGGACGCGTTCACGGGGATTTGTCAAAAGCTCATTTCCCGTCATACGCACGTGTTCGGCGCGGATAAGGCGAGCGACGACGAGAGCGCGCTCTCCGTTTGGGAAAAGAATAAAATGACGGAAAAACACCAAATTACTTACGCCGACGCCGTCAACGACGTGCCCAAGTGTTTCCCCGCGGCAATGCGCGCGCAAAAAATCGGCAAACGCGCGGCAAAGGCAGGGCTTGATTTCGCGAGCGCGGAAGAGGCGGCGAAACGTGTAAACGACGAGCTTGACGAGTTTTTCAAAGCGTTAAAGAGCGGAAATATGCAAGAAGCGGAAAAGGAACTCGGCGACGTGTTGTTCGCCGCCGTCAACGTGGGACGGAAAGCGGGTTGTGATTGTGAAAAGGCGCTCAAAGAAAGCGCGGAACGGTTCGCTGCAAGATTTACCCTCGCGGAAAAGTACGCCTTGGAAGAGGGGAAAACCGTTGGCGAGCTTTCGGCGGAAGAGTGGGATAAATATTACCGCAGAGCAAAGGGCGCGTTATGAAACTTACGCCTGTCAAAATCGGGGGAATAACCCTAGAAAACAACGTATTTTTAGCGCCGCTTGCGGGCTATACCAACTACGCGTTCCGTCGGCTTTGCAAGGGTTACGGCGCGGGGCTTTGCTATACGGAAATGGTCAGCGCGAAAGGGCTCAAATACGGGAGCGAAAACACGAAAGAACTCCTCTACACCGACGAGCACGAGGGGCTTGCCGCCGCGCAGATTTTTGGGAGTGAGCCTCTAATTATGCGTGCCGCTTGCGAACACGAAGCGTTAGCGCCCTTTCCCATAATCGATTTGAATATGGGTTGCCCCGTACCCAAAATCTATAAAAACGGCGAGGGGAGCGCGTTGCTCGAAAACCCGATTCTTGCCGAGCAAATCGTCAAGGAATGTGTCAAAAGCGGAAAAACCGTTACGGTAAAAATGCGAATCGGCGTTCGCGAGGGGGAATACTGCACGGAAGAGTTCGCAAAACGTATGGCGGGCGCGGGAGCGGCGGCGATAACCGTCCACGGCAGAACGCGGGATAAAATGTACGCGGGCGAAGTGCATTATAGCGAAATCGAAAAGGCGAAAAAAGCGGTTCTTGCCTATCAAATCCCCGTCATAGCCAACGGCGGCGTGTTTTCGGATAGCGACGCGAAAACGCTAATGGATAGGACGGGTGCGGACGGCGTAATGGTTGCCCGCGCCGCGCTTTTCGACCCGCAGGTGTTCTGCGAACTCACGGGCAAGGCAAAAGAGGGCAAGCTTGCAATGTTTGAAAAGCAGGTAAATTGGACGCGCCAAATTAGCGACGAACGGTTCTGTACCGTGTTTTTAAGAAAAATGGCGGCGTTCTATCTCAAAGGTACGCGCGGCGCGGCGAGCGCCAAAGACAGATTTTTCCGTGCGAGCTCCGTGGACGAGGTGCTCGCGATAGCCAAAGAGATTTGGGATAAGTAGCCCCGCCCCGTTTTAGAAGCGTTATACTCTTTTTGCGTGGTGGTCTTGCGTATGGCGCGCGTTTTTAAGGCAATCAATAAACCACCCGTCTTGCGCGGCGTCGTGCGTTTTTACGGGCAAAGAAGCGCTCAAACGGGAAATTGTGAAAGAATAAACGCTTATCAAGAGAAAGATTTGAAAAAACTTGCGTTCATTCGCTTTCTTTTTTCAAAAGAATATGGTATAATAAGAGGGTAAACGGAGAGTTTTCCCTTTTTTATATATAAAAAGGGAAAGACGGTGCTCCGTAAAGACAGAACGGAAAAGAAAAATCAGGAGGAAATATAATGGCGGAAAGAGTAGAAGGCGAATACGGCGCGGAACAGATACAAGTTCTCGACGGCTTGGAACACATTCGTAAACGCCCCGGTATGTATATCTCGTCAACGGACGCAAAAGGGCTTCATCACCTCGTACACGAGGTCGTGGATAACTCGATTGACGAAGCGCTCGCGGGGTATTGTACGCACATCGAAGTCATCATCAACGAGGACGGGAGCTGTACCGTTCAGGATAACGGACGGGGTATTCCTACGGATATTCACCCCAAAGAGGGGATTTCCACCCTTGAAGTCGTGTTCACGAAAGTCAACGCGGGCGGTAAGTTCGGCGGGGATTCGGGTTATAAGGTGTCGAGCGGTTTGCACGGCGTCGGCGTGAAAGCGGTAAACGCTCTTTCCGAATGGTTAGAGGCGGAGGTTCGCCACGAGGGGAAAATCTTCAAGCAAACGTATAACCGCGGTGTGCCCCAACGTTCGGTGCAGGTCGTCGGCGAAACGGACGAAATGGGTACGAAAGTTACCTTTATGCCCGATGCGGATATCTTCGAAACAACCGTTTTCAATTACGATACCTTGAAAGGCAGACTGCGCGAGCTCGCGTATTTGAACAAAGGGCTTCGCATTTCCCTTGAAGATAGACGCGCGGACAAGGCGCAACAGGATTCGTTCTGCTATGAGGGGGGGATTTGCTCGTTCGTAGAAGAGCTCAACAAGAGCCGTGAGGAATTGTTATTCCCCGCGCCTTTGTACTTTGAGGAGCAAGAGGGGGATACCGTTTGCGAGGTAGCCATTCAGTACAACGAATCGTACAACGAAGTCATTTACAGTTACGCAAATAACGTCAACACCATCGACGGCGGTACGCACGTTGAGGGTATGAAAATGGCACTCACCAAGGTTATCAACGAGGCGGGTAGAAAGCATAATATCTTGAAAGAAAACGACAAGCTCACGGGCGAGGACGTCCGCGAGGGGATTACCGCGGTCGTTTCCGTAAAACTCGTGGACGCACAGTTCGAATCGCAAACGAAGGACAAGCTTAATAACAGCCATATCCGCGCGTTCGTAAATAAGTGCGTAACCGAGCATATGTCGACGTTCCTTGAAGAAAATCCGTCCGCGGCAAAAGAGCTCGTGCTCCGCTGTATTACCGCGCAAAAGGCGCGCGATGCCGCAAGAAA
>JAZRBK010000421.1:0-2945 GCA_045635025.1 Candidatus Scatosoma sp. | reverse complement strand
GCCATAATCAGAACGAGCACGCCCATACCCCCTACCCAATGGGTAAAGCTCCGCCACATCAGCAGGCATTTGGGCATCGCTTCGAGTGCTTCGCCCGTAGGAATAATCGACGCACCCGTCGTCGAGAAGCCCGACACCGTTTCAAAAAGCGCGTCCAAGTAAGAGGGGATTGTGCCCGAAAAAACGAACGGAAGCGCTCCGAAAAGACTCATTACCACCCAAGCGAGCGCAACGATAACGAACCCCTCTCTCGCATAGATAGCGGGTTTTTTTACCTTTATCAAAAGGCACGCGCACCCAAAAAGCACGCAGAGTATCATCGAAAGCAAAATATCGAAGAACTCTTTTTCCCAGTAAACGACGGCAGTAATTGCAGGCACGAGGAAGAAAAGCGCCTCGAACAGCAAAATAAAGCCCATCGTCCTAATTACAATACGGTAATTCATAGTCTACCTCTTATTCCAGCGTTTGGGCGAGTTCTTGAAGTCCAAGCCGTCTTGATACGACGACAACCGTATCCCCTGCCGCTATCACGTCGTTTCCGCGAGGGATAATCACTTCGTTACCGCGGGTAATGGAGGCTATCAGGATTCCCTTTTTGAAACGCAAATCTTTCAAAGGCGTGCCTGCGACGGGGGAGTTTTCTTTTACGATAAACTCGCACGCTTCCACCTTGTCTTGAATAATATTATACAGTCTTTCCACGTTACTGCCCTGCGCGTTTTTCGTTGCGCGTACGTAACGCAATATCATATCCGCCGTAATATTTTTCGGGCAAATCGCCGTATCGAGTT
The DNA here is from genome assembly GCA_045635025.1 of Candidatus Scatosoma sp. Classification (GTDB taxonomy): domain Bacteria; phylum Bacillota; class Clostridia; order Christensenellales; family Borkfalkiaceae; genus Scatosoma. The sequence goes on along the minus strand of JAZRBK010000421.1, from coordinate 2,151 downwards.
CGAGTTGATTAACGACGTTATCGTAATCGGTGCGGTTGATTTTCGTAATCAGTTTAGGGCAACCCACCCCCTTGGCAAACACGGAAAGGAGAATATTTTCCTCGTCGTATTGCGAAAGCGCGACGAACGCGCCCGCCGTTTCAATCCCCTCTTCCCTCAAAAGCTCCCTATCCGAACCGTTACCGTGAATAACCACCGCTTTTTGCCATTGGGTACTCAGCTCTTCGCAAGCCTTGATATCCCGTTCTACGATTTTGAGCTCGATATGCGAGCGCTGCAACACGTCGCAAAGATAGTGTGTGATAATCCCACCGCCGACGATGAGCGCATCTTTAATGGAATGTCCTTGCTGTTTGATTTTCGCAAAGAAATCGTGCGCGGTTTTGGGCGTGGCGATAATCGACACGCCGTCCTTTTCCTCGAACACGAAATCGCCGTTTGGAATATACGCTTCGTCCTCCCGTTCAATCGTACAAACGAGCAATTCCGCTTGGTATTTTGCCGCTACGTCTTTGACTGACATTCCGATAATCGGGCTATCCTTATGGATTTTGAACTTTACAAGCTCTACTTTGCCTTTCGCGAACGGCTCGATTTTTATCGCGGACGGGAAGCGCAACACGCGCGCAATCTCTTCCGCAGCTGCGTATTCAGGGTTAATGACCATTGCGAGCCCTAACTCCTCTTTCAAATATGCCGCATCTTTACTGTATTCGGGGTTTTTCAAACGAGCTATCGTTTGGCAGTTCCCCTCCTTTTTCGCGATAATACAACAAAGCAAGTTCAGCTCGTCCGAGTTGGTAACCGCAATGAGCAAGTCGGCGGTATCGACGCCCGCTTCCCTTTGTACCGTATGCGTCGCGCCGTTTCCGACTATCCCCATTACGTCGATACGGTTTGTAATCGTATTTACCTTTTCCGCCGACATATCCACGACGGTTACGTCGTTGCCGTCGCCGTTGAGCTTACGGGCAAGCGTTCTGCCTACGCTCCCGCAACCAATGATGATAATTTTCATACCTTACACCCTCTTTTTGCGAACGATTTTTTTGAGTGAAGTTCTGTGTTCTTCTCCCGAAAAAAGCCGCCGTAAGTTTTTATAATGTGCCAACCAAGTAAACAAGTTCACGAGCAATATCAAAGAAAACAACGCTACCAGGTACGCATTCATGCCCGTTTTCATATAACGATTTACGAAAATTACAAGTTGAATAATACTAAACGAGGACACCCCCAAAAGCGAGCCAAGCCCGCCCCACTCCGTCCAAAGAATAAAGAGCACAATTCCTAAAACGAGCCCGAACATACCGAGTATCCACCAAGCGTTCTCACACGCGAGCGCGCCCCAAAAAAGTCCGAACGTCGAGGCAATTCCCTTACCTCCCTTGAACTTTAACGTAACGGGAAAAATATGCCCTGCGACGACGAACAGACCGCTAAAATACCGCATAAAATCAGAGGTTTGCACGCTCGTGCCTGCAAAGACGGAATTGCGGTAAATCAGGTAAGCAACGACGGCAGGCAAAGCCCCTTTCAAGGCGTCGATAACAAACGTTAATATCCCCGCTTTCCAACCGAGTTCCCGACTTATATTCATCGTACCGGGATTGCCACTACCTATTTTTGTTATGTCGCGGTTTTTATACCGTGCAATGACGAGCGCCGCGTTAAAACAACCGATAAAATAGGAAACGATTGCCACGACGAGCAGTTGCCACCAATTTTGCGAAAGCAAAAAAGTTTTCATTCTATCTCCTTATTATATCCTTTATTCCTCTTCTTTTTTCTCACGAACGGTTACACGTATCGGCGTACCCGAGAAATCATACGCGCGGCGAATGGTGTTCTCCAAATACCGTTGATAGGAGAAATGGAGTAGCCGTTCGTCATTCACGAACAACACGAACGTAGGCGGGCAAACGGATACCTGCGAAGAGAAAAATACCCGCATTCTTCTGCCCAAGTACGAGGGCGGTTCTTGCAAGCGTACCGCATCGCCAATCAAATCGTTAAGTTCGCCCGTAGGCACGCGGTAGGAAGCGTGCGCGTAGACCTCCTCCGCCGCCGCAAGCAACTTTTCTACCCGTTGCCCCGTTTTAGCGGAAATATACACGGATTTGTAATAGTCCATAAACTTCAAATCTTCTTTCA
>JAZRBK010000420.1:0-12511 GCA_045635025.1 Candidatus Scatosoma sp. | reverse complement strand
GTTCGTATTGAAAAGTGTTTTTATGGGGCTACTTGCTCGGTAGCCCCTTTTAGTGAAATTATTATACTTAAATTTTACCCGTTTGTCAAGTTTCAAATGTCCATATTCTTGGATATTTGCCTACTATTTTATATATCATTTACTACTATTTAAAGACCAACAATTTAATAAAATCAGAAAAATTAGGGCATACAGCAGAAATAACCCACATTGCTATACCAATGATCAGCAAACCTATCCCTATAGCTCCAAATGTAATGAAGGGCTTAATTGAAGTTTTATTTCCAATTATTCTTTCTATTAAATAAAATATAACAGCTATTAAGGATAACAAAACACCATTAATGCACAACAACAAAATAATATTAAATGAATTTACCAAAATACTGAGATTTACTATAAATAAAGGCACAATAGTAACGATCAAAGATACAATTGTAATAATACTATTTCTGTTTTCTTTTATTGCTTTTTCGTTTTCTTTTATCAATATATCATTCTTTTGTATTGCGACTTCATTTTCTTTCGTTAATGCTTCAATTTTCCTTTTACTCTCTTCTAACTCTTTAGAAAGAACCTCTTCTTTTTCAGTAATATATGTTATTTTCTTAGTTAAAATATGTTCAATATTCGTTTCTTGATAATTAATAAAACTCACAAATGCAGGTTTTTCGTTTTCAATTAGGTCAATAATTAAATCTATAAAATTTATAGTTTCAACGGTTGACGGAAGAACATAGTGCATAGAGCGATCTAATACCAAATTATGTTGGAATGCTTCTTCGGGATAAATTCTAATTATATTATTTAAAAATAATACAACCAACGCTTTATAGAAATCAAACTGATCGCTTGAAAATTTTCTTAATGTTTCTTTTTTAATACTTTTAAAGTTCTCTACATATGAAAAAGATTCTCTAGGAATAACTGCGGTCATCGGGGGTAATTTTGCCCCTTTAGAAAAGCACAAAAATACAATTTCATCTAAAACTTTTCTATCAACAATTTGTTCATTGTTTAAAAACTTAATAATCTCCGACGACAGTTTGTATCCTATAGTATTGCTATCGAAATTCTCAGCAAGACATATCAGACCTTTAAGTTCAATGTTTTTAATCTCTTCCTCGGTAAATGTTCTCATAAGTTTCTCCTTTGTTTTTCTTAGATTATACCACAAAATTGCTAAAAGTGATATGGACAAATCGCGGACAAAAGCAATTTTTTGAAGGCTTTTATGTTAAAGCAATAGTAAAATGTCCACGTTTAAGTACATCTGACCGCTTTTGTAAAAGTTTTATTTTTTGTTAATTGTCTATCTTATAATAATTATATAACGTTTTAATATCAACATTCAATCCTTGTGCACATAATTTATCTCTTCTCTGGTTAAACAATGTGTTTATCATATATTTTCTCTCAGCGTCTACCGCCAAGTGAATCTTTCTATGGCAATTAGGACATAATGCAATGTAATTATCTAAGATTTCTATGGGAGAATCAAAGTCATTTGCAAACTCACGGGGAATTAAGTGGTGTATCTCAAGATAGTTTTTATTATTTTCCTTAGCCGTAAAATATTTGCACATTTCACATTCTTCTAATACGCATTTATAACCTGTATTTAATTTCGCTAATTTTTTAAGTGAAGAAGATACAATATCTAAAGCAATAGCACCTTCTTCCTCGGTAGCATCGCTTAAACTTAATTCTCTTATTTCTACTTCGGTTAAATCTTTTTCAACCATTAAAGGCGAAATAGGTACATTCATAGTCTTACAAAAAATTACCTGAAATACACTTCTATTTTTGTTTGTATCATAAATAAATTTTTTCACACGGCTTTCGTCTATTGAGTAAAGTTCGCTATACGCATTTAACATTGTGGAAACGAAAGCGTCAAAGTCTTTATTGTTTGCAACAATAAGTTTCTTGACGACAAAAAGAATGAAGGCATTATCTATTGTTGTATTTTTTGTATAGTTACCACCCGGTTCATATTTCCTTGTTAGAACACAGTCATAAGTTTTATGTTTATATTTGCGCGCAAGATAATTAGTAAATTCTAATCGTTCTTGTTCTGGAGCATCTTTATATGCTTTTAAGAAATCGATGCCATCAAAACTAGAATAAAAACTATCCATATAGATATAAGGTTCTAAGAAAATTTCGTAAATGTTTTTTGATTTTAAACTGTTTTTTATAAAGTCTTTTTGCGCATTTAAAATTTCTTCGTCGGCATATCCTGCTTCATGACAGCGTTCAAAAAAGGTTTTTGTTTGTACGAGGATGTAGTTTGGAACATCTGAAAAATATCCTGCAAGAATTAGAAATAAGCAAATCAACTTTTTTTCTTCAGCCGACATATTTTTATCTTCAACCATCTTTTTAAATACGATACCCCTACTTGTTTTTTGATAAGCATCGTCTACTACGCGAAATAATTCCGATTTTCGCATATTTACAACATGTTGTTTTTCGGTCTCTTGACGACCAACTCTTCTAGCCCAATCAGAACGTTTTTTCCCTTCGACATTTTCAAGAACTTTAAACCCTTTTGCAAATCCTTGTAATTCACCTTTGCTAAAAGTTAAAATCCCACGATAGTTGGTATTTTTGAAGCTGAATATTTTACCTGCAGTTTTCCCGCTTGTAGAAAAATAGTTATTAAAGAATAAAGGATTATTACTTAAATTTTTATATAATTCTAAAAGTGTCATTTATTTACCTCGCAAATATAAAGAAGTTCTTTGTGTCCATCCAATTCAGATTTGCCCGCATTAAAACATTTATAATCAACTGATTTAACAGTTACTTTGCCCTTTTTACTTAAGGTCGCTATTAATTGCTCGTTGGAAATTGTATTAACAGAAGAAATGCTTCCTGCCTTATATGTGTTATTATAAGAAACTACTATTAATTTGCAGTGTAAATTGTTTATTAAATCTTCAAATAACGCAGGAGCTTTTGAACGGCAATAATCGCTTTTCAATGAGTTTCGTTTAAATTTCATTGAATTGCCTTCAAATTCGTTTGGCTTATCCCATCTAGCTAAATTTTCTAATACATGGTAGAAATTAACATACTGCCTAGCATTATAAGGTGGGTCGATATAAACAATATCCGCTTTCAAATGTTTAGATAATTCATTGGCATCTTTGTTGTATATATCAGCGGGTTGTAAGTTATCAATTTCTAACAGTGAGAGTTTTATTCCTTTTGTTTTTGGAGTGCGCGATAAAAAAGATTCAAAATGACCAACTGTATTTGCAATTTTATCAGTAGAATATAATAGAGCTGCTATTAAATAATAATACTCTCGTTCCGTATAATTCTTCTTGTTATCTTCAATATAATCACGAATATATCCAATTAATCGTGCATCTTCAAGAGAGAAATATTTGTTCCCATAAGCATTGGAAAAGTAGTTGTTTGTCAATGGAAGGTCAGAGAAACTGTTAATTTTATTTATCTCGTTCCGAAGAAATTCATCTCTAAGTTTTCCGTTTCCAAGCCACGCATAATATGCAACAATATTGGAATATAAAGTATCATTTAAAATAACCTTATAACCTTCTGTTGCAAATTTATATCCAACCACTCCTGTTCCTGCAAAAATGTCAGCAAAGATGTTAGTCGAATCATACCCCAATTCAACAACTGAATCGTATATAAAATCTAACAACTTAGTTTTACAACCGATGTATCGACGATTATTTATCTTCATAATAACCTCTATTTACAATAAGCACTTCTTTTTCTTTTGCATCGCGAGTAATTTTATTATAACTTGCGCTTTTGTAGTTATAATCTATATCGTGAACGCAAATAGCTTTGCTTTTCTTATAACACCAATATGAAAGGGGTTCGTTTACCTTTCCAACCTTACATATGACATTGGACAAGGCAAAATTCTTTTTTGTTTCTAACAACATATCTAAAAAGTCCATTAAAAGATATTCCGTTTTGTTGTCCCAAGAAGCGTTATATACCGCATCCCCAACAAGATAAGGCGGGTCCATATACACAAAGTCGGCTTCGTTTACATAATCTATTAATTTGGGATTATTAAAATCCATACATACAAATTCAGCATCTATATCATTAATTCTTTCTACATATGCTTTAATTTTCATAACATTCATTTTATTTAAGTCTGTTTTACCGATAGGTAAATTAAATTCGCCATTGGCATTAAAACGAATATCATTGTTAAAAGCATATACCATTAATAGATAAAGCAATGTATTAGCTTCGTCCGTTGTTTTATCTATTAGAGCATTATAATCATTGCGCAACTGGTAATATCCATCTTTATTATATTCCTTTAATCCATTATTGTCCTTTTGATTGGAACATAAGTTTCTATATGTTTTATAACCGTATTTGTAAGAATAGGAAAGGTTATATTTCTTTATTAAGCCCTCTAAAACAGTTAAAAACTCACTAAAATTTTGTTCCGCCAAAAAAATTAAAAGATTGATTACTTTAGGGTTATTATCTATAAAAATAATCTTATCTGCTTTAACATTTAAACCAACCGTAGCCCCACCACAAAAAAGGTCTATCATACAATGAATCCTTTTAGGGAAATGTTGCTGAATTTGGGGTAAGATTCTATATTTATTGCCAGTATAATTAAGCGGTGATTTTATTAATTTAACCATAGTATTCCTCAATAATATATTCTTGATTATATTTTACCACATTAAACACGACAGTTTCCGTCAAGTTTATAAAAATTTCTATTTAAAAATCTAAACTATTCATATTCAGTAAAAAATCGTATAATCCAATGATATAAACCCCGTATTGGTTGTAGTGTGGTTTCATAGAATCTTTAACGATAATAATTTTCTTGAACGCGTCATTGATATGCAGTAATGATTTTTGTTCTTGCGCAATCTTTTCTTCTGAATCTAATGCGTACGAAACTTGGATATAATATCTTTTATCCGACTGATTGCAAACAAAATCCACTTCCGTTTTCTTCAAAACGCTTTTCCCTTTACCGTTTTGCTCGTACAACTCAACAACCCCTACGTCTACGTTATAGCCACGCATCACAAGTTCGTTGTAAACGATATTTTCCATAAGGCGCGGAAGTTCTAATTCCCTGAAATTTAATCTCGCATTTCTTAACCCCATATCCGAAAAATAGTATTTAAGCGGCGAGTTAATATATCCCTTGCCGTTAATATCATAGCGTTTCGGCGTGGAAACTAAAAAGGAATCCGCAAAATATTCGATATACTTTCTTATCGTATCCGGATGAATTTTTACGTGTTTAACCGAATCAAACGTATTTGCCAACTTGGTTGGATTAGTCAACGAGCCAATAGAAGACGCCAAGAAATCAAGCAATTCGCCCAACTCGTTGGTGTTCACCACCTTATTTCTTTCGATAATATCCTTCAAATACGTTTCTTCAAATATACTGTTCAGATATTTCACCTTATCGGCATCTGACGAAAATTCATATACCTGAGGAAGCCCTCCGTACACGGCATACTCGTTATACGCCTCTTCCTTAGATTTGCCGAACGCCTCAAAATATTCTTTGAACGACAACGGATTTACATGAATTTGCCAACCACGCCCTCTAAATTCGGTAATCACGTCTTTGGACAAAAATTTTGCATTACTTCCCGTTACGTAAACGTCCAAATTGCTTTTCCTAAGATACCCGTTTAAGACCGTTTCAAAAGAATCCAACAACTGAATTTCATCAAGGAGAATATAATACGTTTTACCGTCAACAATCTTGCTCTTGATATAATTATTAAATTTAACGGGGTCAACTTTGCGTTTTTTAAGATTCAACTCCAACAAATCTTCCCCGATTAAATCCAAATAATCTTGAGAATCGAAAGCAAATTTTATAATATGCTCGCAGTCAACGCCTATATCCGTTAAATGCTTATCAAACAACTCAAAAAGCAAAAATGATTTACCGGAACGTCTAAGTCCCGTAATCACTTTAATCATACCATTGTGTTTCGCATTGATGAATTGCTGTAAATAATAATCTCTATTGATAATCATTGTTACGCCTCGCAAGTTATTTTGTGGGTTAACCCACCATTCCACCAATAATATTTTACCACAAAAAAACGAAACAAGCAAGCATTTGAACGTTGTTTATAAGTTATTTTTTGGGCGAACCCAGAAAAATGCTAATGGATTTGACATTGCAATCGTTTTATAATAAAAAAATTCACTCTTTTGCGCCTTACGATTTTAACTTTATTGCAAATAAAATAAAAATCACGCTCTAAAAAATCTTAAAAGCGTGATTTTTTCTCGAATTTATCGGTCTTATTTCGAGCGGTTTTTCAAGATTGTTCTTATTTCGTCATTAAACAAATCAGTATCCGTCTCTCCGAAATATTCCACGTATAATTTTTCCATAGCATTAAAATGTTCTTCGTCTTTTATCACTTGAAGAAGCAACACCTCGAATATTTCCGCACCGAATACGTATTCAAACAATGCCGCGTCCAATTCAAGCGGTTGAAGCAAAAATTCAGAAAGAGAACAACCGTCTTCCACATTTTTAGGATTCCATTCGTTTTCTCGCCAAAGTGCAATCGTTTCCTCTTTTTCTTTTGGATTGTTCGCTATCATTTGCCGATGTTGATAATAATGTCGCATTTCGTGCGCCATAATCGCCGCCGCATACGCTTCCTGTGTTTCAAAATCTCTATGTCCAAACATTTCCTTGAACTGTTTGTAATCATAAAAAATTGAATATCTCCCCGCCGTATGCGTAAACAACATAAGTGCGTTTTCTTTTAATTGCGTTTCAAAAATATACGGCTTGATTTTATAACCAAACTTTCGGCAAAGATAATACCGAACGTTATCAATCATACGCACGAAATGTTTCTTTTTAAACTTTCCGTATCTATCTTTACTACTCATATCTTAATCCTCCCCATTCGGCTAAAAGTTTTTCACATTCCTCCGCCTGCAAAATTTGTCTTTTCACAAGATAAGGAATCAGTTTTTTAATCAAGGTTTCATTTTTTAGGAGAATAGTTTTTGCTTGTTCATAGCATTCCTGTATAGTCTCATCAAAGACCTTATTGAGCCTTTCCAACTTATCCGATAAATACGGCAGTTTTTCATGTCTATCCTCCGAATAGCGTAAATCCAAACCAAACATACCGTGTTCCGACATAGAGAATAATATACTATCTACAATGGATAAATATGCAGAACCGTTATCGTACACTTTATGTAAAATCAGCTCTTCTGCAACGTAACCGCCCAATAAAACGGTAATCGTATTCATTAAATCGGCTTTTGTGTAATAAACACACGACGAAGTGTTTTCATTTTCGTCATCGTCGTCATCGTCTTCCTCGTAATCGCTATCATATTCCGACAAAATAGCATTGAAAAAATCATTGCACGCGGTATCAAACTCTAAACTTAAAACGTAATGCCCAGAATTAAAGGTTTTTGCCACGATAAACGCGCCCACGTTTCGACAAGCGCGAACGGTATCGTCCACCGTAGACCTTTCTCTTGTAATATCTTCGTTTTTGATTTCAAAGAAACGTTCGCGAATAAGGCTTTCACTTACAATCCCCCCTTCATCCGATTGCAAAATACACTCGTTGACGAGCGTTTCAAGTGCCGCGCAAGAAAAGCCCACGCAAAGTTTTGCCACATCTTCCATTGTCATCTCAAATCGGCAGGAAGATTTTTGCGCGTACATTTTTAAGATTTCCACGCGTGAAGAATAAGTAGGCGCGCCGATTCCGATTTTTTTATCTAACCGTCCCGGTCGCGTAAGCGTTTCGGGCAATACGGCATAATTGTTGCACGTTGCTACAAATACGATATTTCCCGCGCTGTCCATACCGTCAATCAAAGTCAAAAGTTGCGTTAAAATGATTTTAGAACGGTCGGTATAATATTCCTCGTTATGGTTAGGAAGAACCTTGTCCATTTCGTCGAAGAAAATCATCGTCGGTTCTTTGCGTTTTGCCGCCTTTACAAACGTCTTTTTAATATGCCTACAAATCGCCGATTCGTTTTCCACGTCGCCCAAATCAATTTTGAACACTTCCAGCCCACACACGCTTGCCATAACTTTGGAAAACAGCGTTTTCCCCGTACCTGCTTCCCCGTAAAAGATAATACCTTTGGGAAGTTTTGCGCCCTTCTTTTCGTATTTCTCACGATGATTGAAAATCTCGCAAAGCCTCTTTAATTCCTCTTTCTCCGTTTCATACCCTGCAATGCTATCAAAATTGTAATTCATAATTTTTTACCTCCGTTTGTTTTGATACTTCCATTATATACCAAAATTCGTGAAATATATAGACCGCAATAGTAACGTATTTTTTGCCCCCTTAATTTTATTAAAAATCATATATTTTATCATAAATGTGCTTGCTTTTTTGCCCCCTTTTAGGGTACAATAGAAAAGAGGTGGTAAGATATGGACGAAAAAATTAAAATCAGCTTATCGAAAAACACGCTAGACGTATTAAAAAAAGACTGCGTTGATTTCAAAATTGTAAAAGAAAACGGGCAACCGAATATGAACGCGTTTATCAATACGCTCATCGTAAACTTTTACGAAGCGTTTTCCGCTAGCGAAGAAACTTTACACGAAGATATTAAAAACGCCCTTTCAATTGTTCCCGACTATTATAAAGAAAAAGTCTTTCACGACGTCGTAAAAGTTTTTGCAAAAAAAAGCGAATATACGAACACTAAAAAAGATACCACCACCTTTTCCTTTAAGCCAACGAAAATATCCGAAAAAGCGCTTCTTCATATACAGCACGTTTTATTGCAAAGCGAATCCCTTTCTTCGTTTTATCGAAGAATGTTTCTCTCATATACGCAAAAGACGAAAAACGAGCGCGAAAAAATTATACATAAAGAAAACTTTGAACTTTTGCAAAAAGCAATCCAACGTGGTGTACAAGTATGCGTTCAACTGCAATCAGGAATTGTTATAAACAATCTTTCCGTGTATTCCATTAGTCCTGCAAAAGACGAACTTTTTAATTACGTGTTGGCGTATGATATGTTCATAATTGGTATTGAATTATGGGCGATAACTATGTTATAATTTATCTGTTAAGATAAAAGCGATTACGAATTACGTTTAAGTAGGCAGGAGATTGGTATGTTGCATCAAAGGGAATATGAAAGATTGGATAGAGTTGGATTGGAAAAACCCAGAAGTTATTATATTCCTTTTCCGCAAAACCAAAAGTTCGTATACAAAAACAAAATCGTGGACAGAAACGCAAGTGAACGTTTCCTTTCCTTGGACGGGGAATGGTCGATAAAGGAACATAAAAACGTCGAAAGCGTTTGTTTGAGCGAAAGAATGACGAAAAAGATTCCCGTTCCCTCGTGTGTACAGCTTTTTGGTTACGACCAAATCCAATACATAAACGTGAGATATCCTTTTCCGTTCCGTCCCCCTTTCGTGCCGAGTGAAAATCCTACCTTCCATTACAGAACGGATTTTACCATTCAAGGCGGCGATTGGAAATATTATTTGAACTTTGAGGGCGTGGATAGTGGCTTTTACGTATACGTGAACGGTTCGTTCGTCGGGTATAGCCAAATCTCCCACGCGACGAGTGAGTTTGATATTACCCCTTACGTACAAGCAGGGAAGAACGTGCTCGACGTCGTCGTTTTGAAATGGTGCGCTTCCTCTTATCTCGAATGTCAAGATAAGTTCCGTTATACGGGCATATTCCGTAGCGTGTATCTTTTGAAACGTCCGCAAAAGCATATCACCGATTTCAAAATCGAAACGGCGATTGTTGGCAAGGACGGCGTGATTACCGTTAGAAACGATAGCGAAATAGAAATGCACGTTTCTTTCCCTAAGGAGCGTAAAACGGTTGCTCCCCGCGAGTGCGTGGAGTTTACGGTAAAAAACGCGACCCTTTGGACGGCGGAAAATCCGCATTTGTACGACGTTGTGTTGTCGGCAAACGGGGAAAAGATTTTACAAAAAGTCGGGATTCGGAGCTCCGAAATCGTAGACGGGATTTACAAAATCAACGGAAAGCACGTCAAGCTCAAAGGCGTGAACTATCACGAAAGCAACCCCAAAACGGGCGCTACCGTAACGGTAGAAGATACGGTTAAGGATTTGAAATTGATGAAATGGGCGAACGTGAACGCCATTCGTACCTCGCATTATCCCGATATGCCGCAGTTTTACGATTTATGCGACGCGTACGGGTTCTACGTAATGGACGAGGCGGACGTGGAAACGCACGGCGTAACGGCGCACCAATGCGGTTATAAGTTTGAAACGTGGCAAGCGTTCGCGAACAACGGCGTGTTCGACTCGGGCGTAACGGACAGAGAGGTAACCCTCTACGAACGGGATAAAAACCGCACCTGCGTGGTTATGTGGTCGCTCGGAAACGAGAGTAACTACGGGAAGATGTTCTACGACGGAGCGGATTATCTCAAAGCACACGATAGCCGTCCCGTGCATTACGAAAACATCTGTACAATGGTGGATAAGACGGATTATTACACCAAGCGTATTGATATCGTCAGCCGTATGTACGCGCCGTTGAGTTTCTTCGACGAGTACCTTGCCGACGAAAAGGAAGTAAGACCGTACCTGCTTTGCGAATACTCCCACGCTATGGGGAATAGCTGCGGGGACTTGCAAGATTATTGGGATATCATCTATTCGAACGAGCGGTTTATGGGCGGCTTCGTTTGGGAATGGTGCGACCACGCGGTTCAGACGGAAAAGGGATTCCTTTACGGCGGGGATTTCGGGGAAACGGAACACGACGGCAATTTCTGCGTGGACGGGTTGGTTTCTCCCGACAGAAAAATCAAGAGCAACTTACGCGAACTGAAAGCGGTTTACGGCGATAAGCCGCGCGAAGAGTTTGTCAAAGAGGCAAAACCGCTTGAAAGAGCGGCGGCGGATAAGCCGATTTGCTATCAGTTAGACGAGGCGGGACGGCTTGTAACGCTCGGTGGCGTTCGTTTGAAAAAGGCGATGCAAGTGAATATCGAGCGCGCGTACGTAGACAACGATAGATTTTTAGGCGAGTGGCGCGGGTATGAACGCGCGAAACAAGTCGCTTACGCAACGGAAACGCTTGAAAACAAAGTAAAAGTCGTCGGCGCGATGGTAAAGAACTGTCTTGCTCCGATTTTGGAATACGAGCTTGTATACGAGTTTTTCAACGACGGCGTAGACGTAACCTTAACGTATAAAGCGCCAGATTTCGTTACGTATTTACCGAGAATTGGTTTCGAGTTTGCTCTGCCGAAATCTTGTCAAGCGTTCGAATACGAGGCTTATGGACCGTATGAAAGTTACATAGACAAACACCGTGCAAGCACGTACGGCACGTACCGTTCGAGGGCGAAAGACGAATATTTTGCTTGGGTAAAACCGCAAGAGAGCGGCAGTCATTACGGGGCGACGCGTTTAACGCTTGCAAACGGAATGTGCGTTACGGCGGATAAGGCGTTCTCGTTTAGCGTATTGCCCTATTCGACGGAACAAATCAAATCGGCAGCGCACGATTTCGAGCTTCCCGCAAGCGACGGGGTATACGTAAATATCGACGCGGCGATGAGCGGGGTAGGTACGGCTTCGTGCGGACCTGAACTCAAAGAAGAATACCGCGCGCCCAAGACGGGGAAGATTACTTTCCGTATCGAATGTAAAAATAGTCAAAGATAATTTCAGGGAAGCGCAAGGCTTGATTTTACAACCGAAATAAGGGACGTCCCTTATTTGCTTACTATAATAAACATAATACAACGATGCGACTCGCATCCGTAAAAACGGTTACTCTACTTTCCGTTTTGTCTAATATCCCTGAAGAAAATAAAATTTTATTTCAGCGGCAAATCGCTTGCGCCGCGCAATATCCTATGTATAACACGGATAACGAACTAATTAAAGTACAGTTGACGGAAAAAGGTAAAAAGCTGTTTGAGAAAATATATCTCTATCGCCCGACGCCCGTTAGTATCGAGGGCGATATTTACACCTTTAACTGCTCGGCAAATCAACTTTTGTATTATTTCGAACGGTTTGGGGAGAGCGCCTTGATTTTATCTCCGAAAAAGTTGGGAATTTTTATGCGGAATTATTACTATTTTGCCTTAAAAAAATATAAAACGATTTATAAAGGAAACAATTAAAAATCACGCTCTTTAAGAAAAACCTTAAAGAGCGTGATTTTATCGTGGGGAAATCGGGGGAAATTGTGATTTAGCAGCAAAATCGGAGTTGCACGTGGATTGCATGTTTTGGGGCTTTTTGATAGGTTTTTCGTGCAAAATCGCCCCGTTTTTGCACTTTAAAAATTTTTGATTTTACCCTATTTTACCCTACGCATCAGCCTTAAAATCCCTCGGAGTAACATCCGTGCCGGTTCAAGTCCGGCCAGCGGCACCAAAAGAGTTCGAGTCAACCAAAAAGTTTGATACGGACTCTTTTTTGTTATCTAATCTGTTGACGGACTTGAAT
>JAZRBK010000419.1:0-5173 GCA_045635025.1 Candidatus Scatosoma sp. | reverse complement strand
TAGCGACTACTTCATAGCCTTCTGCGCCGAACATTTGTCTGAACGCAAGACGACCGATACGACCGAAACCGTTGATTGCAACTTTTACGTTTGCCATAATAGAGTTCCTCCAAATATGATAAAATTATTTTGTAACTTGTTTCGGGCAAGCGGAAAAAATTGACAATCCGCGCTTGTCCGCATATTATTCTACCACACTTTTTCCCTTTCGTCAATAGTTTTCGTCGGTAGTTTGAAAATATTTTCCGTTTTTATAAAAAATCTTTTTTTCTTACGGAAAATCCGCTTTTTGGGCTATTTTTCTCTTTGGAATGCCCGTATCTCCTTAGCGGTTATACTGTTCAATCATATCGAGCAGTTCTTCAAAGCGGTACAAATCCTCCGTGGAATAGTAATCAATATAGATACGCCCTTTTTTATCGTTACCAATCAGCGAAACTTTGGTACGGAACACCCCGCGCATACGTTCTACGAGCGCTTTTAACTCCTCGCTTTTCGCCGCCGCCTTCGCCGCGTTTTCTCTTTGTAATACTTCGGGCGGCGTCAAGAACGCCTTTACCGCACGTTCCATTTCCCGCACCGAATATTCCCGCTTTATCGCTTCCTGCGCGAACGCGAGCTGTTTATCTTTTGGAACGCGTACGAGCGTGCGCGCGTGTCCCGCCGACAATTTTCCGCTTTCAATGAGCCCCACGACTTCGGGTTCTAAGGTCAAAAGGCGCAGGGTATTCGCTACGGCGGGGCGGGATTTCCCCACGAGCGCGGCGATATCCTCTTGCGTGAGCCCGTTCTCGTCGATGAGCCGTTTCATCAAATACCCCTCTTCCATCGCGGTAAGCTCCTCCGTTTTAATCCGTTCGATAACGGAGAACGCCTCGGCGTTCTTTTCGGTAAAACGATAGGCGCGGACGGGGAGTTCTCTTACCCCCGCGAGCTTCGCCGCATAGAAATCCCTGTCGTTCGCGAGCAGGGCAAACCGCCCGTTTTCCTTTTCGTTGACGGCGAACGTCGGAGCGGCGTTGAGCATAATGTACGCCGCGCGGGTTTTCAATTCTTTTTTCTCAAAATCGGAAATCTCCTTCTCCGAATCCACGAGAGAGGTCGGCACGATTTTCTCCTCGTACCCTACGTCGAACGCTTTCCGTCTTTTCGTTTTCTCTGCCATTTTTTACATTCTCCTTACGTTCTACGCTTTTCCATTCTTTCGTTTACCCTTATCAATCTTCCACCAATTCAGGGGGAACAGGCAAACCAAGTCTATGCAGAGGAATATATTCAAAATAATAATCGCAACCGACGGAATGAATGTAATTCAACACGTCGATATATTTTTCATCTCTAAACCAATCGTCCAGCAGATAAATATATTCCACGTCAATATTCGCAGAAGCCATTAGCTTTTTGTATTGCTTTTTCTTAAAATCGCACGTTTGCAATTTTTCGTCAACCGAACCCGCCACTTCTTGGTGTTTACATTCGATTATAAAAAGCGTATTATTCAATAACACAAAGATACTGTCGTCAGGCAATAATTGCTTAGATATGTATCGTTTCCAATCTATCCCAAGCTTTTTGAGAAACACGTTATAAAACTTGTGCTTTTTATAAACCTCGGCAACCTTTTCTCCGTCGTAAAACACGTCAAACCCATTTATGTTATAATGTGGTTGTCCCGTCAAGAACGTCGACAAATCCGTCTTACCCTCAAAAACCAAACCCGTACGGGTATTTCCGCCGCCTTTTCCGCTTTTTATCATATGTCCTCTCCTATTCGTAGTTTTTTATTAAAAGTTCCGTAACGTCCCCGCGTTTTTCCGCTTTGCTATTTATCGTTCTAACCGCCGTAACGCGCTGTATATCGAACTCGGCGTATAAATTATCGAAAAAATTGTCCTCAAAATCAACGTTATGCGGGTCGGAATTGCTCAACAAGACTTTCGCGCCTTTATCGGACAATTTTTTATAAAACTTAGCAAGTTCTATTTGGTCGTTATCGTTAAACGGAGTTTCCGTATACGAAGTAAACCACGAGGTAGGGTTCAACGGGCGGTACGGGGGGTCGAAATAAACGAACGTATCGCTATCGGCAAAACGTTCCACGTCGTGATAATCACAAGAACGTATCTCCACGTTTTGCAATTTTTTTGAAACGTTGATAAGATTTTCTTTATCGCAAATCAGCGGATTTTTATACCTGCCTGCGGGAACGTTAAACTTCCCAACCTTATTTACTCTATAAAGCCCATTAAAACAAGTTTTATTAAGGAAAATAAATAACGTCGCCTTATCGATAGCCGTTTCTTCGCGCAGAGGCACTTGATTAAAGCAATCTCTTTTCGCGTAATAATATTTTTCTCTTTCCTTTATTTCGAGTCGTTCATATTCGTTTTGAAAAGCCTGCAAGCTTTCTATCAATAAATCACAAGCGTTCTTTATCACGTGAAACACGTTCATAAGCTCTCGGTTATTATCGTTGATATAAACCTCTTCAAATGAATATTCGTTCAAAAGCGAAAACAAAAGCGCCCCGCCTCCAACGAACGGCTCGGCATACCTTGTAATCGTAGTACCAATACCACTAGGAAGATTTGCGTTAAGCACCTCTAAGAGTTGCCCTTTCCCGCCCGCCCATTTCACAAACGGGCGTGCATTGTCTTTTGGGGAGAGCTTTTTTATTCTCGCATCTACGGGCTTTTCCGCTTCGCGCGGAATTAACCACATATTACCGAGCATTGCAACTTCGGGAATCCTTTTTTCCGAACAAAGTATCGATACCCGCCTTTGCGATATATTCCACTTTTCCGCCGCTTCGCGCGCGGACATATATTGAATCATACTCTTATCTCCAAGTATTGACTTATAGTTATATTATATTCCATTTCTCGAATAATAGCAAGCAAATTGATACAACTATAAAAGAAAAAGAACGCAACGAAGCGTTCTTTTTCTTTTATAACTTTCTCCCGACGAGCTCGTCAAGCGTTATCCCGTAAAAATCCGCAAGCTTTTCACAATTTTCTATACTCGGGATTGCGAGATTATTCTCCCAACGGCTTATGTTTTGCTGACTAATCCCCGTCAGTTTGGATAGCTCTCTTTGTGAAACCTTATGCGTTTCCCGTTGATATTTCATTTCTTCCCCGTAGTTTTTCATTTTTTTCCTCCCATTTTCTCTATTATACACTTTTTTGTGTTCAAATGCTTGACTGACACTTTTAAGTGTGCTATAATAATCTTACGAGAATAAATGCAAACTCCGATTGTCGCCACGTTATTTTTAACAAAAGAGAACGCCCCAAAAACAAGGCGTTCTCTTTTGTTATTGTCTTAAAAATTATTCTTCTGTTTTGTCCGTTTTATCGGGTTCGGGCTTTTCGCTCGGTTCGTCCGTTTTGGGTTCTTGTTCGGTGTTATCGGTTACGATATGCTCTTTGGAGGGGGTAGTGGCGTTACGGAAAGGATTGTTCTTGTGCAAATCCTCTCTTTCGTCCATATACGCGATAACCTCTTTATAGTCCGCTCCTTTCATAAGCAGCGCAACTTCTTCCGTGTATATCGTTTCCTTTTCCACGAGCACGCGCGACATATTATCCATAATCGAACGGTTCTCTTTCAAAAGCTTCGTAGCCCGCTCGTGCGCCTCGGTGATAAGTCTACGGATTTCGTTATCAATCGCCGCCGCCGTTTCCTGCGAATAGCCCCCGCGGCTTTGGTTACCGTATTCCATACCCATAAATACGGGTTGGTCGCTATCGTACGCTACGAGCCCGAGTTTATCGCTCATACCCCATTGCGTTACCATTCTACGGGCGAGCGAAGATACGTGTTGCAAGTCCGCGCTCGCGCCCGTCGTTACGTCTTGAATGACGAGCTCTTCGGCTACTCGCCCGCCGAGCGACATACAGATATTATCCACGAGCTTGTTATACGAAATATCGTTATCGTCCGTTTCGGGACGGGTCATCGTATAACCCGCCGCACGCCCACGGGGAATAATCGAAACTTCGTGCACAGGGTCGCAATGCTTGCAAAGACAAGCCAAAATCGCGTGTCCCGCTTCGTGATACGCCGTTCAGCGTTTGTCCGCTTCCGTAACCACGCGGCTCTTCTTTTGCGGACCCATAAGCACTTTGTTGATACCGTCGTAAAGTTCTAAATTGCCAATCATCTTCTTGCCCGCACGCGCCGCTAAAATCGCCGCTTCGTTCAAAAGGTTGGCAAGTTCTGCGCCCGAGAAGCCCGCCGTAATACGCGCTACCGTCTTGAAATTGACGTCGGGTGCCATAGGCTTATTTCTCGCATGGACTTTGAGGATTTGTTCACGCCCCTTTACGTCGGGTAAGTTCACGTTGATACGTCTGTCAAATCTGCCAGGACGCAGCAATGCAGGGTCGAGAATATCTTCACGGTTCGTCGCCGCCATAACGATAATCCCCTCGTCGCTTTCAAACCCGTCCATTTGCACGAGGATTTGGTTGAGCGTTTGTTCTCTTTCGTCGTGCCCGCCGCCGAGCCCCGCGCCTCTGCGCCGACCTACCGCGTCGATTTCGTCGATAAAGATAATACAAGGTTGGTTCTTCTTCGCCATATCGAACAAATCGCGAACACGCTTTGCACCGACACCGACGTACATTTCTACGAAATCCGAACCGGATACCGAGAAGAACGGTACGCCCGCCTCGCCCGCTACCGCCTTAGCGAATAACGTTTTACCCGTGCCCGGAGGGCCTACCAAGAGCACGCCCGAGGGAATACGCGCGCCGAGCGAAGAGAACTTTTTGGGGCTCTTCAAGAAATCGACGACTTCTGCGAGTTCTTCTTTTTCCTCTTCCGCACCCGCAACGTCCGAGAAACGGACTTTGAGGTTACTTTGCACGTGCGCCTTGCTCTTGCTCATACCCATAGAGGGGTTAGCGCCGCCTGCCGCGCTGCGCATAATCAGCCAGAACATAAGCGCTACGAGCCCTATGCCCAATAAAGGCAACAAGCTCGACCAAATACTGCCCGCGTTGGGGTCGGTGAGCTGGATTTTGAGCGCGGGGAATTTCTCCATAAGCTCTTTCATCGCGTCGTAATCGTAAACGCTAGGCGCAACGGTGGTATACGTAGCCACGACTCTGCCGTCTTCAATGACGAACCCTTTCCAAGCGTAACCGTCCACGTAGACCTCGCT
>JAZRBK010000418.1:0-4762 GCA_045635025.1 Candidatus Scatosoma sp. | reverse complement strand
CGTTGGGCTTTGATACGGCTGTCAACACCTGCTTGGATATCATCAACAAGTTGCGTGATACGATGACCTCTCACGAGCGTATTTCCGTCGTAGAAGTTATGGGTAGACATTGCGGCGACATCGCTTTGTATAGCGGTATTGCTTCGGGTGCGGAAATTATCGTTGTGCCTGAAATAGAGTTTAATATGGACGAAATCGTTTCCCGTATCGAATCGTCGAGAGAATCGGGTAAACATTCCAACATTATCGTCGTAGCGGAAGGGGCTATGAGCGCGGACGAGTTCTCTAAGAGATTGCAAGCTCGCATTCCTCACAGTGTTCGACCTACTTGTATTGGACACGTACAAAGAGGCGGCTCGCCGACGATGGCAGACAGAATGCTCGCGGCGCAGTTCGGTAACAAAGCCGTTCGCCTTTTGAACGAGGGAATTGGTAACCGTGCGGTAGGTATTCGCAACAATCAAATTATCGATATGGATATTATTGAAGCGGTTTCAATGAAAAAGACGTTCAACCACGAACTTTACGAAACCTTGCAAATGATTTCAATGTAATGGATGAAACGAAAAAGCCGCCCGATAAAGACGGCTTTTTTCACGGCGGAAAGTAGCGATGTGCGGTAAAAAGCAGAATAATCAAGGAAAAAACGTTTCTTTGTTTCGCATATAGTATAATAGGGTATAAATAAATACAGAGAACGTATAAAATAAAGGTTGTTGATAAGGGGTAAGGTATGATTTTAAGCGTTTGTATGAGTCCTTGCACGGACGTAACCATAGAGCTTGATTCGCTCAACGTCGGCAAGACGAACGTCGTCAAAAGTAAAACGATTACGCTTGGCGGCAAAGCGCTCAACGTGGCCATCGGCGTAAAGCGTTTGGGCGGAGAAGCGTATGCTACGGGCTTAATGTATAACGAGAACGGGTACACGTTTGAGAATGCGCTCAACAAAGAGGGAGTTCCGTTTACGTTCGTTTGGAATAAAGGGCGGGTTAGAGAGAATTACAAGTTTATCGACAACCGTTCTATGCTTACGGAAGTCAACGACGTAGGGGAAGAGGTTGCCAAGGAAAAGACGGAAGAAATCCTTTCTATGGTGCGTATGCTTTCGGCTAAGAGTGAGATTACCGTTTTTTCAGGCGGTTTGCCGCGCGGGATAGACGCGAGCTTTTATGGGAAACTCGTCAAAGCGACGAGTCCAAACTCCTTAAAAATCGTAGATGCGTCAGGAGAACGTTTATTCTCGGCAATAGCGGGGGGGGTTGACCTTGTAAAACCTAATCTCGACGAGTTAGAACACACGCTCGGTAAGCGGATAGAAAGTAAAGAGGACTTGCTGGAAAGCTGTTACGAACTTATTCATCGCGGGGCGAAACGGGTATTGGTATCGCTTGGAAAGCAGGGTGCGGTGATTACGGACGGCAAGAAAAATTACTTCTGTAAAAGTATGAACGTAGCTGTTAATTCTACGGTAGGAGCGGGGGACGGTATGGTTGCCGCGGCGGCGTTAAAATTAAAAGAAGACGCGCCTCTTTCCGAAGTTTTACGCGCGGGTGTCGCCGCGGGTACGGCTACGGTAATGACGACAGGCAAGGTATCGTTCACGAAAGAAAAATATAACGAAGTGCTCGCCAATTTACACGTAACGGAAATATAAAAAAATAATTGAAAACAGGGTGCATTTTTTCTTGACGTTTGCATATATTGTAATATATCCTCAAAGAAACAAACGGCGAAGAAAAGCGCCTTTTTTCTTTGGTAAACGGGGCGTCGGGAAAGGCGCGTAGCGTTTAATACGGGGCATTCAAAAGAGAAAACGGTGTGGGGCGTTTTGCAACGTTTTTCGTTGCAACCCCGCAAAACGTGGTTCTTATCTGAATTATCCGCCGCGGCGTTTTTGTCGCGGCTTTTATCGAAAAAAGTCGAAAAAACTTTCAAAAAACTCTTGAAAAAATTGTTAAGATACGATATAATATAGTCGAAGAAGCATAAAATCGACGGAGAGAGAATATTTTATTTTACCGTTTGATGAAGACCGAGGAAGAAAAGATATGGTATTTGAAAAGCAACAAAACGTATTCGATAAAGAAAAATGGTACGACAGTATCGTTGCGGGTGAGGACAGATGCGGAAGTTATGAGTTTTGTTCGTCTTGCGACAAGTGGGAGGAGTATCCCTGCGCCCGCGCTATGCGTAGACATCAAAAGGGATATATCCGTCTTGCGACGGTGTATCGCAGTTTATAAAAACACATAAGGAGTTTGGTGAAAATGAAGAAGTCTGAAAAATTGATTGCCGGCTTGGTTACGATGGCTTTGGGTGTGCTTTTGATTATCTTGCAAGCAAATATCATCAGCATTCTTATCACCATTTTCGGCGTAGGGTTAATCGTGCTCGGGGCGTTGGATTTGTATCATAAACTCGTTCCGCCGGGGGTTATCAAAATCGTGGTGGGCGTAGTGATGATTCTGTGCGGTTGGCTTATCGTTGCGGCGGTGCTTTATTTGCTTGCGGCAGTACTTTTGATAGCGGGTATATTAATGCTCTACGAACAGATTAAAAAAGGCGCTTGCAAAGAGCTTTGGAAAACCGTTTGCGCGTATGCTGTTCCCGTCGTGTTTATCCTTATCGGCTTGCTTTTAATGTTCAATCAAGGCAATACCGTGAACTGGGTGTTTATCATTAGCGGTATCTTTACCGTGATAGAGGGCGGTCTGCTCCTTATAAACTCGATTATCGACGATTGATTTGTAAAATTAAAAATGAAAATGCTTATTCGTTTGAGTAGGCATTTTTTTCTTGTTTTTTTAGCAATATGATAAATATTTATCGATTTAACGATTGAAAATTACTCCATACACCCGCAAAGCATTTGTGTATCAAATGAAATTGTGATATAATTATATCGTGTCATTATGCGGACATTTTTCAAAAAAGAGTATTTCTTTTGAAACGAAGGGATAACATTACCAAAGAAAATATTATAAAACGGAGTTAAAACTATGAACAACAAAGTTACAATTATCGGTGCAGGTTCCGTCGGCGCGACTGTGGCGTATACCTTGGTTGCGACCGGCTCGGTAGCGGAAATCGTTCTTATTGACGTGAACGAGGCGAAGGCGAAAGGGGAGGCGCTTGACATTAGACAAGCTACGCCTTATCTTTCCCCCACGAAGATTTATTTCGGAACGTATGAAGACGCGGTTGGGTCGGATATCGTTATCGTTACGTCGGGCGTAGGCAGAAAACCCGGGCAATCGCGTATCGACTTGACGCAAATTAACGTAAACATCTTGAAGAGCATTGCGCCTCAAATCGTGAAGTATTGCCCCGATTCTTTGTATTTGTTCGTGGCAAACCCCGTAGACATTCTTACCTACGTGTTCTGCAAGATTACGGGCGTACCTAAAAACCGTGTTATCGGTACGGGTACGACGCTTGACAGTATCCGTTTGAGAACCCGTCTTTCCGAACTCTATTCGGTAAATCAACAACAGGTACACGCATACGTACTCGGCGAACACGGCGATTCTTCGTTTGTAGCTTGGTCCACGGCGGATATTTCGGGGATTCCTCTTGCAGAGTACGAAACGACGCTTACGCAAACGGAAAAGCTGACCGTAGAACCCTATACGAAAGAAGAAGTAGAAGAATACGTGAAGAAATCGGGCGGTCAGATTATCGCGGGTAAAGGCGCAACTTTCTACGGGATTGCAGCTTCCGTAACGAAAATCGTCAACGCAATTTATTCGAGCGCGTATACGATTTTACCCGTTTCTACGGTTCTCGACGGCGAGTACGGCATTTCCGACGTAGCGCTTTCCACCCTTTGCGCGATTGGGTGCGAGGGGGTAATTTCTACGCTCACGCCGAAGCTTTCCGATGAGGAACTTGAAAAAATGAAGCATAGCGCGGAAGTTTTGAAAGGCGTTATCGCGCAAATTGAAATATAATCGGAGAAAATAGTATGGAATATCGTATTGAGAAAGACACGATGGGGGAAATGCAAGTCCGCGCAGACAGATATTGGGCGGCGCAAACGCAAAGAAGTTTCCAAAACTTCCGTATCGGCGATGAGGTAATGCCGCGGGAGATTACGCGCGCGTTCGGTATTTTGAAAAAAGCGGCGGCGCTTGCTAACTATAAACTCGGTAAGCTTCCCGAAGAGAAAAAGAACGCGATTGCGGCGGCGTGCGACGAAGTGATTTCTGGTTCGCTCAACTCGCATTTCCCGCTCGTCGTATGGCAGACGGGTAGCGGTACGCAATCGAATATGAACGCGAACGAGGTTATCGCAAACCGCGGTAACGAAATTGCGGGACAAAAGCTTTTACACCCCAACGACGATATCAACAAGAGCCAAAGCTCCAACGATACGTTCCCTACGGCAATGCACATCGCGGCGGTCGTAGCGATTGAGGATAACTTATTCCCCGCGATGGATACGTTGATTGCGACGCTTAAACGCTTGGAAGCGGAAAACGAGGGGATTGTCAAGAGCGGCAGAACGCATCTTCAAGACGCAGTTCCCATTGCGTTCTCGCAAGAGATTAGCGGTTGGACGAATATGGTCGAAAAGACGAAATCACAGCTTATGCTTGCCTTGGACGGCTTAAAAGAGCTTGCCCTTGGCGGTACGGCGGTGGGTACGGGCTTGAACGCACCCAAGGGCTTTGCGGAGGAAGTCGCGAAGCAGGTAAGCGTTTTAACGGGCAAGGCGTTCGTTACCGCGGAGAATAAATACCACGCGCTTACGGCAAAA
>JAZRBK010000417.1:0-4289 GCA_045635025.1 Candidatus Scatosoma sp. | reverse complement strand
CTCACGTACGTCTAAGTACGCTCCCGTCGAAAAATCCGCACCCTCCTTGTCTTGCTCGCATTTGAAAAGGGCGACGGGCGTGAGGAAAACCGATTGTTGGCTTGCGTTTTTTCTCGCTCACGTACGTCTATGTACGCTCCCGTCGAAAAATCCGCACCCTCCTTGTTTTGCTCGCATTTGAAAAGGGCGACGGGCGTGAGTATAGAATGGGCGACGGGCGTGTGGAAAACCGTTGCGAAGAGTGGATAGACAAAAACAACAAATAAACAAAACGAGAAGAGGAGGGCGGGAATGAAAACGCTTTCTTTAATCGGTTCGACGGGTTCTATCGGAACGCAGGTTTGCTCGGTAGTGCGCCGTCATAGCGATAAGTTCAAAATCGAAAGTATCGTCGCGCATTCGTCGGCGGATACGTTTTTGAGGCAGGTGGAGGAGTTTCGGCCTGCTTTTGCCGCTTTGGTAGATGAAGAGGCGGGTAAAAAAATCGCCCCGCTTATTCCCAAGGGCGTGCGTTTTGCCTACGGAAAAGAAGCGGCGCTTTCCGCTATCGAATACGGGGAAACCGCCTTTATTGCGGCGACGGGCTTTGCAGGGCTTGAATATTCCTTTCGTGCGGTGGAATTAAGAAAGGATATCGCGCTCGCGAATAAGGAAACGCTCGTGTGCGGCGGCGAGTTTGTCATGAACAAAATCAAGGGGGCAGGTACGCGTTTAATGCCTGTGGATAGCGAACATTCCGCGCTTTGGCAGGCGCTTTCTTTCCGCACGGACGCACCCTTTCAAAAGCTGATTATCACGGCGAGCGGCGGTCCGTTCTACGGTTGGGGAAAGGAAAGACTTGCAATGGTAACCCCTGCTTCTGCGCTCAAACACCCGACGTGGCAAATGGGCGCGAAGATAACGATTGATTCGGCGACTTTATTAAATAAGGGTTTCGAGGTTATCGAAGCGAAGTGGCTTTACGGCTGTCCGCTTGAAAAAATCGAAACGGTGGTACAGCCCGAAAGCATTATCCATTCCTTGGTCGAGTTCGAGGACGGCGGGATTTTGGCGCAAATGAGCTATCCGACGATGGAGCTGCCTATTCAGCTTGCTTTGACGTATCCAAACCGCTATGATTGCGGCTTAAAATCGCTCGATTTGGTAAAGCTCGGAGCGATACGGTTTTTGCCCTTGCGCAGAAAGGATTTTCCTTGCTACGACTTGGCGCTCCAAGCGGCGGAGGCGGGCGACAACTATCCCTGTGCGCTCAACGGCGCGGGGGAAGTGGCGGTGCGTGCGTTTTTGGAGGGGCGGATAGGATTTCTTGCGATTGCGGAAACTATCGAAAGGGCGCTGGCGGGAACGGAACGCCTCAAAGCCGACTCCTACGCAAACCTATTGGAAACGGACGCGCGAGCGCGCGAACGCGCACGGGCTATCGTGCAAGAAATCGGGGCGAGATAAAACGCGGGAAAGCACGTTAAAATACGAAAAGAGGAAAAATCAACGGGCGGTAAAAAGAGGACACTATATTGATTACGGCTGTAAACTTATTGACAACTACGTTCGGGAGCGTAATGAAAAGCGTGGGCGGAATATTGCTCGCGATTGTGATACTGCTCGTAATGGTAACCATTCACGAGTTCGGACATTACGTGGCGGGGAAATTGCTCGGGTTCAAGATAAACGAGTTTTCCGTTGGGTTCGGACCTGCCCTTTTCAAAAAACGCAGTAAAAAAACGGGCGAGATTTTTGCGCTCCGTATCATTCCGCTCGGCGGATATTGCGCGTTCGACGGCGAGGACGACGACGGTGAAGAGGAAAACAAAGACGGCGAAGAAAATACGAAGAATACTGACGGCGTCGAAACTATCGAAAACGAACCGTTTGCCGAGCTGAACGCAGACGTAAGCTTGACAAAAAAAGAGGAAGAAAATGAAAACGAAGGGGGCAGGGACGAGACGAACGACGTTTATCCCGAACCCAAAGGCGCGCGTTTCAACGACCAAAAACCTTGGAAACGCATTATCGTTCTGCTCGCGGGGGCGACGATGAACTATCTGCTTGCGCTCGTCTTGCTTTTGATTATGTTCGGTTCGTACGGGTGTATACATTCATACGTAGCGTACGTGGGCGAGGGGGAAGCTCCGCCCGTGCAAGAGAACGCGCTTTCGGCAAAGGACATCGTGCTCAGCGTAGACGGGCAGGATATTTACCTTGCCACCGATTATGCGGACGCGCTTTCGGGAACGAAAGCGGGGGAAGAGATTGCCGTCGAGATTTTACGGCGGGACGAAAACGGCGTTTGGCAGGAAAAGACGTTGCATATTACTGCACTCGTCGATTGTGATTTTCAAAATATGACCCAGCTCTCCATTGCCTACGAAGCGCTTGGGCTCAACCCCGAAGAATACGTTTTTGCGAGCGTTACGCTCAAAGAGGGGTTCTTCGAAACGGTCGGTTCGTCGTTCGTGTACTCGTTTAAGATTGGGGGAACGGTGCTCCGTTCGCTTGGGGAATTGATTACGGGGCGGCTTGGGCTGAGCGCAATGGGCGGGCCTGTAACGACCATTTCGGTAACCGCGCAAGCGGCGAGTGGCGGGCTTTTGTCCTTCCTCAATATCGCGGCGTTTATCGGCGTCAATCTCGCCGTGTTCAATTTACTGCCCATACCCGCACTCGACGGATGTAAGGTAATTTTCTGTCTGATTGAATGGATTCGCAAAAAACCCGTCAACCGTAAAGTGGAAACGATGATACACTTCATCGGCATTATCGCGCTGTTCGGCTTTGCGATTTTGGTGGACGTTTTACAGCTCTTTTGGTAGCGCGTGCACGCCGTAAAGAACAAAACTTCGTGAGGAAAAAGGGAAATCCTTAGTTTTTGGGTTAAGAAAAAATTAAAAAAGTTGCGCCTGTCAAGTAAAAATGCTTGACAGGCCCGTTTTATAGGTGTATAATAGGTAGGCAAAGGAGGGGAAAAGATGAAAGACGATTTGCAGTTTTTACGGCTTTTCGATTTGTATTCCCCGCTTTTGACGGCTACGCAAAGGGAAATCACTGAGCTGTATTTTAATTACGACCTTTCGCTCGGCGAAATTGCCGAACAAAAAGGTGTGTCGCGGCAAAGTGTGTCCGATTGCTTGAATAAGAGTAAAAAATTACTCGAAAAATACGAGGAGAAACTCGGGTTCTTGCAGACGGTTTCCCAAATGCAGGCGCGGATTGACGAGCTCCAAAAGGGAGCGAATGACTAAAAAGAGGGCGTTATGGCTTTATTCGGTTCGTTATCGGAAAGATTAAATCATATATTTTCCAAATTGACCAAGCGCGGAAAATTGACCGAGCTGGAAATCCGCACGGCTATGCGCGAGGTGCGTGTGGCGCTTTTGGAAGCGGACGTCAATCTTCGCGTTGCGAAACAGTTTATTGCGGACGTTTCGGAAAAAGCGGTCGGACAAGAGATTTTGTCCTCGCTCAACCCCGCGCAACAGGTTATTAAAATCGTCAACGAAGAACTGATTGCTTTGATGGGCTCGAAAAACGCGAAACTCGAAGTTTCTTCCAAGCTCCCCACCGTGATTATGATGTGCGGGTTACAGGGTGCGGGAAAAACGACGCTCTGCGGAAAGCTTGCAATGCTTTTGAAAAAGCAGGGCAAACGTCCGTTACTCGTTGCGGGGGATATTTACCGTCCCGCGGCGATTACACAGCTCAAAGTCGTAGGCGGCAACGCACAAGTAGAAGTTTTTGAAAAGGGAACGCAAAACCCCGTGAAAACGGCGAAAGAAGCGATTGAATATGCGCGTGCCAAGGGTTACGATACGGTAATTTTGGATACGGCGGGGCGCTTGCAAATCGACGATACGCTGATGCAAGAGCTCGAAAACATCAAAAAAGAGGTGGACGTAACCGAAACCCTGCTTGTCGTAGACGCGATGACGGGGCAAGAAGCCGTCAACGTTGCGGAAACGTTCAATACCCGTTTAGAGGTTACGGGCGTGATTTTAACCAAGCTCGACGGCGATACGCGCGGCGGTGCGTGTCTTTCGATTAAAGCGGTTACGGGTAAGCCGATTAAATATATCGGCGTAGGAGAAAAGCTGACCGATTTAGAGGCGTTCTATCCCGACAGAATGGCGTCGCGGATTTTGGGTATGGGGGACGTGCTTTCCCTTATCGAAAAAGCGCAACAGGCGATAACCGAAGAGGACGCGAAGAAGATGCAGCAAAAAATGCTCGCGAACTCGTTCACGCTCACCGATTATTTAGAACAGTTCTCGATGATGAAGAAAATGGGCGGGGCG
>JAZRBK010000416.1:0-8689 GCA_045635025.1 Candidatus Scatosoma sp. | reverse complement strand
CCTTGCGCTCACAAACCCGTGAAATCGACCGTCGTAGTTGCGCGGTGCGTAACCGTTATAATTGATTTTTTCGTCAAGGATAGGCGTAGCGGGGGAGATGAGATTTTCCTCCAAAGCGGGCGCATAGACGAGTAGAGGTTTCAAAAGCGAACCTGGCAAACGCGGGGTATTGCCAATCGAGGATACGTACCCCTTAAAGCCGCCGCTTTGCGTATCGAGCACCGCCATCGTTTTATCGCTTTCCGTATAGCCTGCGGCGAGTTCTTCCAAATACGTTTGGAGCTTTGTATCGGCGTAGGTATAGATTTCGATTTTTCCGCCGACGGTAAAACCGTATAATTCCGCGAGCGCGGTAAGCTCGTCGAATACGGCGTGGGCGTAGTCGAAACGGTTTTTTCCCTCTACGGGCGTAGGCAGGGGCTTGCGTAGCGCGTTTTCTTTTTCCTCTTCTGTGATACTGCCGTTTTTAAGCATAGCGTTTAATACGCTCGCTTTTCGTTTTTGGCAATTCACGGGGTTTTTGAAAGGGGAGTAGTTGTTCGGCGATTTCACGAGCCCTGCTAAAACGGCGGAATCCGCCAAATCGAGCTCACTTGCGCTTTTATGGAAATAAAACTGAGAAGCCGCTTCGATTCCGAAGCAGTTATGTCCGAAATAGATGACGTTGAGATACTTTTCAAGTATTTCTTCTTTTGAGTATTTTCTTTCGAGCGTTCGCGTAAGCTTCCATTCCTGTAATTTACGTTTGAGGGTTTTTTCTTGGCTAAGGTGGGTATTTTTGATAAGCTGTTGGGAAATGGTAGAAGCACCTTGCTTAAACGAGCGGGCGCGGAAATTATGATAAGCGGCTTTCAAAATGCGTTTTCCGTCGAACCCGTGATGATTAAAAAAACGTTTATCCTCCGTATCGACGAACGCGCGCACGGTTACGGGAGAAAGGTTCTCGTAGTGCACGCTTTGTAAGGATTCCGCGTTAGCGGAGTTGAGTTTGGAAAAATCGGACGCGTAGACGAGCACGTTCTCTTCGCGTAAAAGAAGTTTTTCGGGGGAGAGTTTTACGTTTTTCGTGGCGACGAAAAAATAGCCCGCTCCGACGAGCAAAAGTGTTGTGAATATACAAAGGGATATAAGCAGAGTTTTTCTTAAAAGTTTCATCAAAGGCAGTATTTGCATAATTTTCTTTTTAATGCCGTAACCGATTTAGAAATGCCGCAAAGGGGAAGATTACGGGGAATTATTGTGGATAATTATAGGAAAATCCGAGTGAAAACCCCTCAAAGACTTGATAAAAACGAAAAAAAAGAGTATAATAGAACAAACTGGTAAACTGCGGGTATATTTTACAAGTATACCTAAAAGGTATAAACGGAAGAAACGAGAGCGGATTATGTCGGAAAAAACGTTGCAAAAATATCAAATTATCACGTACGGTTGTCAAATGAACGTGCACGAATCGGAAAAGATAGCGGGGATATTGCGCGGTCTTGGGTATGAAGAAACGCATACGCAGGAAGAGGCGGATATTATCGTTTTTAATACCTGCTGTATTCGGGAGAATGCGGAAAATCACGCGTTCGGCAATATCGGAGCGTTGAAAAAGTTAAAGAGGCAAAAGCCTTCGCTTATTATCGCGGTAGGCGGTTGTATGACGCAGGAAAAGGGTAAGACGGATATCTTGAAAAAGAAGTTCCCCTTTATCGACGTAATGTTCGGCGCGCTCAATTTAGAGGATTTTGGAAAACTGATACAGCGTAAAAAAGCGCAAAAGAAAAAGATAGTGGAAATCCGTGAAGAGGCGGGCGAAATCGACGAAACCGTCGCGCCGTATAGAACGAGCTATCCCAACGCTTGGGTGAATATTACGTACGGTTGCGATAATTTTTGCTCTTATTGTATCGTTCCTTACGTGCGCGGGAGAGAGCGTTCGCGAAAGGCGGAAAATATCGTAGCCGAAGTGCGCGCGCTCGTAGCCGAGGGTTATAAAGAAATAACCTTGCTCGGTCAAAACGTGAACTCCTACGGCAAAGGCAATAAAGACGGCGTAACGTTTGCGCAGCTTTTGGATATGGTGGCGGGTATCGAGGGAAAGTTTAGGGTTCGGTTTATGACGAGCCACCCCAAAGATTTTTCTCCCGACGTCGTAGAGGTAATGGCGAAACACGATAAAATATGCAAACTCGTACACTTGCCCGTGCAATCGGGTTCGAGCCGTATTTTGCAAGCGATGAACCGCCGTTACACGCGGGAGAAATACCTTTCTGAAATAAAAATGCTCAAAGAACGGTTACCCCAAGCGGAAGTTACGACGGATATTATCGTAGGTTTTCCCACCGAAACGGAAGAGGAATATTTAGAAACGGAAACGCTCGTCAAAGAGGTGGATTTTGCTTCGGCGTTCACGTTCGTATATTCGCCTCGGCAGGGCACGAAAGCAGCTACGATGGAAGGACAAATCCCCGAATCGGTGCAAAAAGACAGGATAATGCGGCTTGTGGAACTCGTCAATACCTTAACGAGAAAGAAATCGGAAAAATACGTCGGGAAAGTCGTCGAGATACTCTGCGAGGACTACGACGGGAAGAAGGGGCTCTATTTAGGGCGGGACGAGTTTGGCAGAATGGGTTATTTCCCGTCGGAAACGGACTGCGTGGGCGAGTTCGTGAAAATCAAAGTAACGCGCGCAAACGGGATTTCTTTATACGGAGAACTCGTCGAGTGAGAGCGCTCCATATAAACGGCTAAACGAACGGTTACATCAAATACAAAAGAGAAAAGGGAAGAAAAGGCAGGGCGAAAAGAATGGCTGTAAGAATGATAGAACAATATCGTGCGATGAAAGAAAAATACGCGGACTGCGTGTTGTTTTATAGGCTCGGAGATTTTTACGAGATGTTCGACGAGGACGCGATAGAGATTTCAAAACTTTTGGAGTTAACGCTTACGGGGAAAGACTGCGGGGCCGGCGAACGCGCGCCGATGTGCGGCATTCCGTTTCATTCTGCGGATATATACGTAGCGAAGCTTGTGGAGTTTGGCAAGAAAATTGCCATTTGCGAGCAGGTTTCCGACCCGAAAACTTCCAAAGAGCTCGTGGAACGCGACGTCGTGCGTATCGTTTCTGCGGGAACGATTATCGAAGAGGACTATTTAGACGTTGGAAATAACAACTATATCGCCTGTGCGTTCAAAGGCGGGGACTGCGTTGCGTTGGCTTGGACGGATATCACGACGGGCGAGTTTTTAGCAGAAGAGTTTCAAGGCGTAAGCGCGGTGGAAGAAGCGGTAGGGCATCTTTTGAAAACTTCGGTTGCGGAAATTATCTGCAACGAAGAAATGCTGCTTTCGAGCAAGGAAATCAAAGAAGTGCGGCACGGTTTATTGCCTGCGTTTTCCTGTTATTTGCCTTGGGCGTTTAACGTGAAACACGCAGAGAAAAACCTTTTGGAACAGTTCAAGTCGCTTTCCTTAACCGCTTACGGTATTGCGGGGAAAGAGAACGTTATTGCGGCGGCGGGTGCACTCGTGGAATATTTACGGGAAACGCAAAAACACGCGCTCGCGAATATCAACGGAATTAAGCTCGTACGGAAAGAGAAATATATGGAGCTCGACCATATCGCCGTGCGGAATCTCGACCTTGTGAAGAACAATGCGGAGGGCGGAGTTTACGGTTCGCTGTTGTGGGTACTTGATAAAACGGAAACGGGAATGGGCAAACGGCTTATGCACCGATTGTTTCTTTCGCCGCTCAAAGACGTGGGGGAAATCGAATACCGCCAAGACGGCGTAGAAGAACTTTTCAATGCTTCCGTCGTGCGGGTTGCGATTAAGGAAACGCTAAATACTATCGGGGATATAGAACGGCTTGCGGGTAAGATTTCCAACGGCAATTTTCATCCGAAAAACTGTATCGCGCTTTCCAATTCCTTAAAGGCGTTGCCTGCGATTAAGTTCCGCCTTTCCGGTTTTTCCTCATCGATTTTGCAAACCATCGACGAAGAACTTTTGGATATGAAAGAGCTTACCGACCTGCTCGATAAAGTTATCGACCCTAACGCGAGCGCGGTAATGAAAGACGGCGGATATATCCGCGAGGGTTTCCACGCGGAGCTGGACGAACTGCGCTTTTTGAACCGTAATGCAAGAGCCGTCATCGACCAAATCGGTGCGCGCGAAAGGGAACGGACGGGTATAAAGACGCTCAAAACGGGTTACAACCGCGTATTCGGGTATTTCATTGAAGTGAGCAACTCGTTCAAAGACAAAGTACCGCCTGATTATATCCGCAAGCAAACGCTGACGACGGGCGAAAGATATATCACGGAAGAACTCAAAGAGATAGAAGAAAAGGTGCTCACGAGCGGGGAAAAGGCACTTCGTATCGAGGCGCAGATTTACGAATGGCTTATGCAGATTCTCGTGGATAAAATCGGCGTTTTGCAAAAGATTGCGGGTGCGCTTGCGATGCTCGATTGCTTGGTTTCGTTTGCAGGCGTTGCCAAGGAGCGTAAATACGCCCGTCCGAAAGTGTTACCTAGTGGCAATCCCTTAAAAATCACGGACGGTAGACACCCTGTTGTGGAAGCGATTTCCAAAGAACGGTTCGTGCCCAACGACACCCTTTTGGATAACGGCGAAAACCGTTGTGCGATTATCACGGGTCCGAATATGGCGGGTAAGAGTACGTATATGCGGCAGGTTGCCTTGATAGTGCTTATGGCGCATTTGGGGGCGTACGTGCCTGCTAGGGCGGCGGAAATCCCGATTACCGACCGTATTTTCACGCGGGTTGGCGCTAGCGATAATTTGATACTCGACCAAAGTACGTTTATGGTGGAGATGACGGAAGTTGCTACGATTTTGCGCCGAGCAACGAAAGACAGTTTGCTCATTTTAGACGAAGTGGGCAGGGGTACGAGCACGTACGACGGGCTTTCGATTGCTTGGTCGGTTATTGAGTTTTTAGCGGATAAAATCGGGGCAAAAACTCTCTTTTCTACCCACTATCACGAACTTACCGAACTCGAAAATACCTTGCAAGGGGTTAAAAATTATAAAATTACCGTCAAAGAACTCAACGGTTCGATTGTGTTCTTGCGGAAAATTGCGCGCGGCGGAGCGCATAGAAGTTTCGGTATTGAAGTAGCGGGGCTCGCGGGTGTACCTAAGGAAATTACGTTGCGGGCAAAGTCGATTTTGAAAGCGCTTGAAAAGAACGACCTGCTCGGCGGAAATAACGTTGCTTTCGAAGAAACGGAAATAGAAGAAGAGAAGTCGTATTCTGAGGTGGAGCAGATTTTGTTGGAAACGGACGTGAATACGCTCGCGCCCTTGCAAGCGCTTATGTTGCTTAGCGAATTAAAAGGAAAATTAGAAACGGAGAACTGATATGCCGAAAATAAATATATTACCGCCTCAGGTTTATAACCGAATTGCGGCGGGCGAAGTGATTGAAAGACCTTCTTCGGTCGTCAAAGAACTCGTGGAAAACGCCTTGGACGCAGGGGCAACGGAAATAGAAATATACGTAGAGAGAGCGGGATTGGACAGTATCCGTATCGCGGATAACGGCTCGGGTATGGACAGGAGCGATTTACAGTCGGCATTTTTGCCGCACGCGACAAGTAAGCTCAAAGATGCGGACGATTTGCAAAGTATTTTGACACTCGGTTTCCGCGGAGAGGCGATTCCCTCAATTTCCGCAGTTTCCCGTATGACGATAACGACGCAAGCCGAGGGCGGAAAATGCTATCGCTTAACGGTTGCAGGCGACGAGTTCGGGGAAATTAAGGAAGTGTCGGCGGGAGCTCGCGGCACGGAAGTTTGCGTAGAAAACCTGTTTTTCAATACGCCCGTGCGGCTCGGCTTTTTACGTACGGAGAATAAGGAGGAAGCGGATATTACCGGTTGCATAGCGCGTTTTATTCTCTGTTATCCGCATATTTTCTTTACCTATTATTTGAACGGCAAAAAGACGCTCCAATCGTTCGGCGGCAGTATGGACGAGGCGTTCCTCGGTGTGTACGATACGAAAATGCTTTCCCAATGCTATAAAATCGATGCGGAACGCAACGGAATCCGTATGCGCGGTTATTTGGGGATTCCGCAGTATACGAAAGCTAACAGGAGCTACCAAACGGTATTCTTGAACGGCAGATTCGTGCAAAACGTTACGATAGAAACGGCTATGCACGCGGCGTATTCGCCGTATATGCAAAAAAGAAAACACCCCGTATACGTGGTGTATTTAGAAATACCGCGCGAGGTTGTGGACGTCAACGTACACCCGAGCAAAGCAGACGTGCGTTTTGCAAATAACGGGCTTGTATTCGGTACGATTCAATCGATTGTCGGCGGGATTTTGGCAGGCAAGGCTTCGGCGGTAGATTTTATTCTCGCTGCGCCCGCTCCCTTGAAAGCGGTGGATTTCGAAGTGGAACAAACGCAGCTTTTTGAAGAAGAATCTGCTTTGCCCGCAACTTCCGTAAGTTCTGCACCTTCCGCAACGCTTGATTTTTCTGATTTACCTAATTTTTCCGATATGCCGTCGGCTTCTTTTTCGCCCACACCCGCTTTTTCGCGCTCTGCGGATATTTCCGTAGAGGAAAAGGAAACGGCTAAAACGAGCGTACCGCCCGTAATGCCGTCGGTAAACCTTTCCGAAAGTATCCTTTCTTACGAGGAAGAAAAGGTTGAGAAAACGGGAGCGGAAAAGGAAAAGAATGTAAGCCCGTCCGTATTTACAAATGAAAAGGTGTTCACGTATGAAGAGGCGAAGCGGGAAATAGAGGAAAGCTCGCCCGTATTTACTGCGAAACAAAAGGGCGAAGACGAGGACGAATCTTGGAAAAAAGGTTTTACGCCCGCGGAGCAAATCGGCGAAGTAGACCCCAAGTCGCTCTTGACGATGACGGTTGAAGAAATGAACCGTCGCCGTGCAAAGAAACGGGACGCGGAAAAACTGCACAAAAAATATCCCGACGTATATTTTAAGACGAGTTATTTAGAAGTAGACGATTCGGGGGCAGAAAAGCCCAAGATGGACGAGGAAACGGGCGAAATCGATTATTTTGCGGAAAATAAAAAGTATTTAGAAGAATTGGAAAAAAATGCAAAGCAAAATAAAATCGACGTGCTCGGTTGCAAATACGCGGGAAAGCTTTTTAATACCTATCTTTTATACGAGCGCGGAGACGAGGTTTTCATTATCGACCAACACGCCGCGCACGAACGTTTAATTTATGATAAATTGCGTGAAAAAGTAAAAAACAGAACGGTTATCCGTCAATCTATGCTTGTTCCCTACGAGCTGCAACTCAACGCGTTTGAGGCTTCGTTTATGCGCGAGCATTTGCCTGCTATTCGCGAGCTTGGGTTCGATATAACGGAAAGCGGCGAGAAGAGTTTTTCCGTTTACGCCGTTCCGCTCGATTTGCAATCTATTAACCTTACCGTCTTTTTTAACGGGATTTTAGCCGATTTGAACGGCTATCGCGGTATAAAGCTTGAAGAAATCCTCAAAGATAAACTCGCGAGCGCGGCTTGCAAAGCGGCGGTAAAAGGCGGTATGGATTTAACGGAAGAAGAAATCGAGAGTTTGTTCGCGCTTATGGACGGAGATATGGGGCTCAAATGCCCGCACGGCAGGCCCGTCGTCGTCCGAATGACGAAAACGCAGCTTGAAAAAATGTTCAAGAGGATTGTATGACGCCGAAAGTACTCGTTATTTGCGGAGCTACCGCATCGGGCAAGACGGCGTTAGCTGTTTCTTGTGCCAAACAACTCAATACTGAAATTATTTCCGCCGATTCTATGCTCGTTTACCGTGATTTATCGATAGGCACGGCGAAACCCACGCAAGAGGAAAAAGCAGGGATAAAACATCACCTTATCGACGTCATTTCGCCTATGGAGAGTTTTTCCGTAAGCGATTACGAGCGAATGGCGCTTCCCGTTTTAGAAAATCTTCTCGCGCAAGGAAAAACGCCGATAATTTGCGGCGGAACGGGGTTTTATATTCAATCGCTTTTATATAAGAGCGGGTTCGGCGGCGTAGGAGCAGACGCGGTTATTCGGGAAAAATACGAAAAAATCAAAGAGGAACGCGGCGTCGCCTATCTACACGCGCTTTTACGCGAAAAAGACCCCCAAAGCGCAGAAAAATTGCACGAAAACGACGTAAAACGGGTAATTCGCGCATTGGAGATTTATGAAATTACGGGCAAAGCCAAATCGGAGCAATGCGACGGGCTCACCCCGCGTTTCGATTTTGTTGCCGTTTCCATTGATTACCCGCGCGAACGTTTATACGAGCGTATCGATTTACGCGTAGAGCAAATGTTTGAAAACGGTTTGACGGAAGAGGTAGACGCTCTTTTAAGAGGCGGTGTCAACGCTTCCTGCCAATGTATGCAGGGGATTGGTTATAAGGAAATCGTCGAGGGACGGGAAAAGGGGTGTTCCCTTGAAGAAATCAAGGAA
This sequence comes from Candidatus Scatosoma sp., assembly GCA_045635025.1. Lineage (GTDB taxonomy): Bacteria > Bacillota > Clostridia > Christensenellales > Borkfalkiaceae > Scatosoma. The sequence goes on along the minus strand of JAZRBK010000416.1, from coordinate 208 downwards.
TTGATTAAGAAAAACACCCGTAATTACGCAAAACGGCAAATAACCTTCTTCAAGCGTATGCAAAACCATATACGCCTTACGCCCGATAGGGCGACAGCGGAAGAAGTATTGAAATTGCTGTAAAGTACTATGCCTGTCATAATACCTATGTCTGGCATAATACTAACTATTAGGAAAACGGAGAGAAAGAGAGATGACAACGGAAGAA
>JAZRBK010000415.1:0-3242 GCA_045635025.1 Candidatus Scatosoma sp. | reverse complement strand
CGTATTCGGTAAGCGAGCGCTCGCTCTTGGTCAAAGCGGAATACCCGCTGGCCATTGGCGGGGAAAAGCAAGAAATGAAGGTTCGTTTGTACGCAAAAAGGAGGGGATAAACTATGAAAATTACCTATTTGGGACATTCCTGTTTTCTTTTGCAGTCTAACGCGGGGAAAACGCTGTTGACAGACCCGTATACGGGGGTGGGCTATGAATTGCCCAACGGACTTTCCGCAGATACGGTTACGATTAGCCACCAACATTTCGACCATAATTATTTAAGCGCCGTAGCGGCGGGGGAAGTGTTCGATAGTGCGGGAACGTACGAAACGAACGGCTTTATTATCGTTGGTGAGGAGTGTTATCACGACGAAAAGCAGGGGGCCTTGCGCGGGAAAAATATTCTGTTCAAGATAACCATAGACGGACTTACCATTTGTCATTTAGGGGACTTAGGTGAAGAGGTAAGCGAGGAAATGCTTTCAAAAATCGGACGGGTGGATATTCTGCTTGTGCCCGTCGGGGGGAGATATACCATTGACGCGGCGGGTGCAAAGGCGTACGTAGCCGCGGCTAAGCCGAAAATTGCAATTCCTATGCACTATTTACCGCAAGACGGGGCTTTGGATATTCAAACGGAAGAGGCGTTTTTGTCGGGTTACGAGGTGGAAATACCTGAAAATACTTGCGAAATTACGGTAAATAAAGAGGACTTGGAAGCGAACGGTAAACAAACGCGCGTGATATTTTTAAGGAGAAAGAGAAAATGACGGAGGAAAGAAAACAAGCGTTCGAAGCGGAGTGCAGAGCAGTATTGGCTAAGTATTCGTACGACGATTTTTGCGCGTACGGAAGAGAAGTGTTGAGATTGGAAAAACCTACCGCTTTGGTAAAAGAAGAGGTAGAAAATCAAATTGTCGCCGTGCTCTGCGGGGACTTAATTCCCAACCGCAACAGACGGGGAAAACCGCCCAAGAACAGATACTATAACCCCGAACTTAAAAAGGAGTTGGAAGGGGTTGTCGCGAAATACGCCAAGGAAACGGAAAGTGTTACGACGGCGGAAGAGGACGAGGACGATTTTGAAATGCCCGCGTTCGTAGACGCGGACGGCAATCCGCTCCCTTCGGCGAAAGAGTATATGGACGAGTTCGTGCGGAATAAAAAACGCCGTCAAAACTTTTTGATGGTTTCCGATACGGAAGGCGAGGGCGTGAACGACGATTATTCGCTTGACAATCCCGTATATACGGGACAGTTTTGGGAATTGGATAATTTTGCTTGCGTACTGCCGTTAAACGGGGATAAAGACGGGGCGTGTTATCCCGTTCCGCAAGAGGTTATCAGACGTTACGATTTACGGGTCGGGGACGTGATTACCTACCATCTGTTAAAGCAAAACGGCGGGGAGTTTGTATCGCAAGTACTTTCCCGTAACAGCGATGCGGATACGAAGGCGGGGAGAAACCGCTTTGAAGAATGCGGAGCTACGCATCCCAAAGAACAGATTTTTTTATCAAACGGCGAACACAAAGAAACGCTTTTGAAATATATAGATTATCTTTTGCCCTTACGCGGCGGTCAGCGCGCGTATATCGCGGGTGAACCGAAAACGGGTAAATCTACGGCGTTATTGCAGCTGGCAAAGAGCTTGCAGACGAGCAGACAGGTCTATTCGTTCGTGCTCCTTATCGACCAATCGCCCGAAACCGTTTCGGAGTTTCGAAAGGCGATTCCCGCGGAAAATCTCGTCTATACGACCTACGAGGACGAACCTGAAAAACAGCTCTTTACCGCGGAGTTTTTATTGGCGCGGGTAAAGCGTTATGCGGAATGCGGACAAGACGTGGTTCTGCTTGTGGATTCGCTTAACGCGCTTGCAACGGCTTATAACGATACGGACGAGTGGCTCGGCGGCAGAACGCTTCCTTGCGGGTTGGAAAGTAAGACTTTGCAATATCTCAAAAAATATTTGGGTGTAGCGCGGTGTTTGGAAGAAAGGGGTTCGATTACGGTTATCGGTACGCTTTCCCGTGCTACGGGCAATCCTGCGGACGATTTGATAGAAAACGAACTTTCGCAAATCGCCAATCATAAACTTTTGCTTAGCGACGGTTTGGCAAGGCGCAGAGTGTATCCGAGCGTGGACGTTACGGCCTGCGAGATAACCTCTCCTACGATAGACGGAATCCCCGACGAACAGCTCCAAGCGTTCGTTTGTCAGACGTATTTACCCGAGCGGGGGGAGGGCGCGTTGTTTGCTCTTATCGATAGCGCGGAAAACGCGCAATCGTTCAGGTCTGCTTTGTTGCCGCAAGAAAATATCGAAGAGGAATAATAAAAAACCGATTTTAGACAGCTTGGAAGGTTTCTTATGACGGATATTTCTTATAAAAGAACGAAATTTGCCTGTTATACGGCGTATTTTACGATGTCGTCGGTATTTTGTTTACCGCCGCTTCTGTTTGTAACGTTGAGAAATACGTACGGTATTTCTTATACGTTGCTCGGCACGTTGATATTGACCAATTTTTGCACGCAGCTTTTGGTGGATTTAATTTTTACCGTATTTTCTAAAAAGTTTAACGTACGGAAAATAGTGAAAGTTATGCCGCTTTTAACGACGGCGGGGTTGCTTATGTACGCGCTTCTTCCTACCTTTTTCCCCGATTTTGCTTATTTGGGATTAGTGATAGGAACAATCGTCTTTTCCGTAGCCGCAGGGTTTTCCGAGGTTCTGTTAAGCCCTATGATAGCGGCAATTCCCTCGAAAAATCCGCAAAGGGATATGAGTATGCTTCATTCCTTATACGCGTTCGGGGTATTTACCGTCATCGTGATTTCAACGTTGTTTTTGAGGCTTTTCGGCGAGGAAAATTGGGCGTATCTTACGGTATTTTTTGCCGCGCTTCCCAGTATCGCTGCCGTACTGTTTATGCTCTCGCCCATTCCAAGTATGGCGGGAACGGCTTCAACGCCGAGCGTGGAGAACACAAAAAAAAGAGCGGTGGGAACGTTCCTTTGCGTTGCGTGTATCTTTTTCGGAAGCTGTGCGGAGAATGCGATGCACAATTGGATTTCGAGTTATATGGAAAATGCTTTACATATCGATAAAGCATTAGGAGATATGCTCGGAATGGCGGTATTTGCGATTTTGTTAGGACTTACGCGCATAGCGTACGCGCGGTTTGGTAAAAATATCAGTCATGTACTTTTGATAGGTATGCTCGGCGCGGTGGTTTGTTATT
>JAZRBK010000414.1:0-2109 GCA_045635025.1 Candidatus Scatosoma sp. | reverse complement strand
ATTTTCTTTCAAAAACTCCACAACGCCCGCATAATCGTAATCGGTACGCAGGGAAGATATAAGAAGCGCGTTATTGTTTGAATGTCTGGTATCAAACGTAGAACGAACATAGCTTAACCCGAACTTACCCGTCACCGATTTCCCTTCTTTGGGGACAATCTCCACCTTGATTTGCCTTATGTAGGTATTGAGCGATTTATCAGACTGCCAAGCCTCTTCTGCATACATAGGAAGAAACAGCATATGCTCGTAAATCGGGGTATAATCATACGGCATAAAGGCTTTTTCATTCACCGAAACCTTTTTATCTTCACTCCATTCGGGGGATTCCGTCGTCGTATACCAAACGTAAACGTCTTCAATGTTATCCGAATCGGGCGTATACATTCTCAAATCAATCTCTAACAGCGGGGAATAGTACGCGCAAATTTCTTCCGTAGCGTTTCTTGGTACAGGCGAAGAAAACTCGATTGTATCCATAGGCTCGTTTGCTACGCCAGAAAAAAGCCCATCCTTTACGCTTGCGCCAATGTTGCTTGTCCAATCGCTTGAATCGTTGCCGTTAAAATCCCAGCTAATCGACATACCGTCTGAATTTGCGGATGTCGGGAATGGCCATCCCATTCTGTGCTCACCCGAACTCAAAGTAGAATCCGCATTGCGCACCAAATCACTTTCCTGCCATACGTATCCATATCGATCCACGGGAACGCCCGAAAGCAATTTTCTCAAGCCTTCCATTCTATCCGTTGTAAAACCTTCTTGACTGTTGATAGGATAATAAGCAAGGGACATCCACTCCTGCCAAAAGAATTGCTGCGCGGTTACACCTGCCGTTACACTGTTTACTTTTTGATCCATTCCGTTTTCGTCAATCCACCCAGAATGTCTTTTGAAATAATCGTTTAAGAAAAAGTCTAAATCACTATCCGAACTCTTAAAATAGGTCAATTCCGCGCTCTGCTTTTGATAATTATAATCAGATGCGTTCATTTTTTGCGACTCGTCTTTGCATGCCGTCATGGATACCATTAACCCTACAAGCAACATATACGCGCATCTTTTCAATGTTTTATTCATATTTTTTTCTCCTTATTGCAAGCAGTGCAAAAAGCGACAAACTCAGCAAAGGCAAAATTGTATTTTCAAGCGACAAACTCGACGAGCAACCACCTTCGTCCGTCGGTATTTCATTGACAATATTTTCTTCTACGGTAAAACTAAATTCATTCCCGTTTTCATCGGTAATGGTAAAGCTTACCTTATTTCCATTTACCGTTTTATTTACATCATAGCCTTCCATGCCCAGCACGTAAATATTCGATTCCATCACTTTTGTAGAAGAAACAATTACGTCGCCGTTTTTAACCGTTTGCCCATCGTAATATACTTTTATCGATTGGGCAACCTCATCTTTCGATACAGTAGAACCCTTTACAACAAATTTGTAATCCTTCGTCGTCTGTACGCCGGTTGTGAATTTCAAACCGCTTTTCACTTCAATCGTAATCTCTTCGCCCTTTTGGAAAGCTTCATACAAGGGCGCATACATTTCCGAATAAGAATCGATAGACATATCTAACGTATACAGGTCCGTTTGTCCGTAATGTACGTGTACGCAAGTCGGCAAATCATCAATCGCATGCCATTCCCCAACGGAAACCCCATTGATTAGAATATTATCGTAAAACGACGTTTTGAAGCCACCTGCAACAAAGGCATCCGAAACTTCCTTATCGTACATTCCTTTAAATACAATCAAACTCTCATCTCTCCATGCTTCCGTTTCACAAGCATGATAATAGGGGCTCTCGGTAATTTTTTTATCGAAAATAATCAAGAAATGAATATTATCATTTGCAGTCGGTTCAATGCGCACTTTCACGTTTACATTTTCAATATCTTCGTATTCCCCTATCAGTTCATAGTCCAAAATATTTTCATTTTTATACGTATGGCAGGTATACGTTCTATCTAAACACTCTCCGTCAGGGAAAGTCAAGCCTTCACAGACCGTCATACTATTGCCTGCGTAATACAAATCTGCATTTTTAATAACTGCAGCTCCCGTATAGGCTTTCGACAATTTTACATTGATTTGATAGATGC
>JAZRBK010000413.1:0-4532 GCA_045635025.1 Candidatus Scatosoma sp. | reverse complement strand
GCTTCCCCTCGAAATCTTCTTGGGGGCATTGGTTTTGCAATTCCTTGAAAAGTCTTCTGCACTCTTCCAGTTCTTTTTCCGCTTTCGCCGCCGCCTGAACGTCCGCGTCCGCCGTCAAAAGTTTCTCGCAATTTAACGATTGCGTAAGGATTTTCCGTTCGAAATCCCCCTCTTCAAGTCGCGTTTTCGCCCTTGTCAATTCCTCGCTCAGTTTTGCGTGCGCCCGCGTTGCTTCCTCCGCTTTCGCGTTCGCCAAAGACTTTTCTCTTTGCGTATTTTTCAACGCGTTCACGCGTTCTAAAACGATTTTCGCCTGCGGCAACCGTTCGATAAGCGCGCGCTTTTCCTGCATTTTAGCAAGCTTTTCTTCAAACGACTTTTTCTGTGCGCAAAGCAGGTCGTATTCCCGTTTTGCGCTCGCTTCCGCGCTCGCCTGTTTTTCCTCTTCCTCTATCGCCGCAAACGCCTTTTGCTCTTCCTGTAAGTATGCCTTATTGAGCCTGAGCTCCTCTTCGATTTGCGCGAGGTATTCCTCGTCTCCGCCCTCGTTTTCGCTCATACGTGCTTTGACGAGATTGACTTCTTCCTCCGCGCGGTAGTATTTTTCGTTAATTGCCTTGGAAAACCGCTCTCCGTACTTTTCAAGGTTAAAAAGCCGTGCTACGAGCTTTACCCGTTCCGCCGTCGTCGATTTCACGAGCGCCGCAAAATCCCCCTGCGGAAGCGCGATACACATCTTAAAATCGCTGAACGTCAATCCGATAATCTTTTCCAAAAGCTCGTCCACGTCCCGCGTACCCTCCGCGAGCGCGAGTTGCTTATTCCCGTCCGCGTACTCGTATAAGAACGCTTTCGTCGTACCCGTTTTGCGTTTACGTTCCCGCCGCACACGGTACGCCTTTTTCACGCCGTCCGTCGTAATCTCGAAATCAAAAATAACGTACGCACCCTCGCTATGGTAGTTAATACAATCGTTAAACGCTTTCGGAGCGCGGTCGATTTCCCCGTAAAGTGCGAAATGAATGGAATCGAGAATGGTGCTCTTCCCGCTTCCCGTGTCCCCGAAAATCCCGAACACACCGCTTTGCAAAAGCGCGGCGAAATCGATACGGGCGGGTTCGGAAAAGCTATTGATACCGCAAAACTCTAAATAAATCGGTTTCATTTGCCCTCCTCACTCCTCCATTTCTTTGAGCGTTGACAAGAACAACTCTTTGAGCGATTGTTTGGGTTCGGCGTGGTAGGTAGCCTCGTAATACGCATCGAAAAGTTCCGCATCCGAAAGCCCCTTTCGCGTTTCGAATTGGAGCTCCGTCTCCCCGAAAATCTCGCTCACAAGCGACACGAGGTTTTCGTTTTCAGCCAGCGCCGCCGTATCCCCTGCCGTGAGCGGTTCTTTCAATAAGAGTTTCATTTCCACGAGCGAGCCTTGATACTGCGATAACAGCCGTTGCGCCGTTTCCACGTTCTCCGCTTGCAAACGCACGAGCTTTTTCCCCGCCGTGAGCGGTATATCTTTCAGATTTTGCACGCCCGAAGTATTAAGGTCGAATACCTTTACCCCCTTGCTTTGCGTTTCGTCGAACGAATATTGCAAGGGCGAACCGCTATAATAAGAGTGTCCTTTGCCGATATGCTGTTTTTTATGCAAATGCCCTAGCGCGATATAATCGCTTTTAGGGAGCGCGTTTATTGGAAGCGCTCTTGCGCCGCCGAGGTCGATTTCCCGTTCGCTTTCGCTCACTTCACCGCCCGCCACGAAGATATGCGCGAGAAAGACGGACGGAAGCTTTTCCACGTTACCACTCTCCCCCTCGTCAATCCATTTTTTCATACGCTCTACGTAAGAGAGGTCGGATTTTTCCTCCTTAAAGCGCGCCTCGTTCGGATACGGGAGCATAGAAACGAACGTCTTTTCGCCGTTTTTTCCCTCAAAAATCACGTACCCTTTCCCCGAAGCAATCGGTTGCGCCACTCTGCCCGTTTTTTTCGTCGATACGCCCGCGCGGGAATTGCCGACGATATAAACGCCCTGTTCCTCGGAAAAAGGCGCTATCGAAGAAAGCCGAACCCCGTCGTCGTGGTTGCCGCTAATAATCAAAACCGCTCTGTTTTCTCCCGCTAACGCTTTCACTTTCGCATAGAAGAGCTCTTCCGCGTCCGCCCCAGGCGTATAGGTATCGAAAACGTCGCCCGCCACGAGCACGAGCTCGACATTCTCATTCTCGCAAATGCGGATAATCTCGTCGAGCACTTCCGCTTGTTCAGCAAGACGTTCTCTACCCATCAGCCGTTTGCCTACGTGCCAATCGGACGTGTGTAAAATCCTCATACGCCTTGCCTCCTCCTCGCGGTTTTTTTCTTTTTTCTTGCGTTTTTTTGGAAAACGAACGCAGAACGGCTTGCTTTTCCGTTTGAAAAGGGGTATAATGATTTTACCTTGCTTTTACAAAGCGGCAGTCGATACCTGTTTTATTATACACCATTTCGAAAAATAAAGCAAGGCAAAGACGCGCGCAAGAGAAAACTTTTTCCCATTTTACACGTTTTTCTCCCTTGTTTTTTATGGAAAATTGCGTAAAAGTGCGAAAACGGGGAGCATAGCTCCCCCTGTGCGGTTATCATCTTGCCATTCTCTATGAATGAAAATCCTTCCCAAGGAGGCAAAACGGTATGGCTTTTTGCTCGTTTTCCAAAGATTGCGACGGAAACTCCCACGTTACTTTGGATAATAAGTTCATCACGAAATATCTCCCCGAAGCAGACGGGTTTGCCGTAAAGGTGTATCTTTACGGTTTGTATTTATGCGAAAACGCTTCCACCGATTTTACCCTCGCCTCTATGGCGGAAGTCTTAAAAACGACCGAGACGGATATTGAACACGCTTTCGCCTTTTGGGAGGATTACGACCTCGTGCAAATCGTTAGCCGTAACCCGCTCGCGGTACAGTATTTACCCGTAAAAGCGGCGGTCGGCAGGCCCAAGAAAGTACGCTATGAGCAGTACGGCGATTTCAACAAAGAACTTCAACGCAAACTCCAAAAGGTGGGCAAGTTCGTTTCCGCGGGCGATTATCTCAAATATATGCGGTTTATGGAAGAACATCCCATTCAGCCGCAAGCGCTGCTACTCGTCGTGGAGTATTGCGTAAACAAACAGGGCGAAAACGTTTCCCCCTCGTACATTTTTAACAAAGCGAAAAAGCTTGTCCGCAACGGAATTACCACCTACGAACAGGTGGAAAGAGAGCTTTCCAGTTACAATTCGAGCGAAGCGGACGTAACCGCGATTTTAACGGCGCTCGGCGGGTATCGAAAAACACCCGACGAGTTAGATTTTTCCCTCTACCGCAAATGGACGGAAACGCTCGGCTTTACGAAAGACGGGATTTTGGCGGCGGCGAGCCGCTTAAAACGGGGCACGATGAACAGTCTCGAAATCACCCTCGAAGACTTGTACGAGCACGATTTGAAAGAAGCGGAAGAAATCGGCGTTTTCCTTGACGAGCGCGAGGGACTTGCCAATCTCACCTTCCGCATTGCCCGCAAATTGGGCGTAAAAGTAAGCAATCCCGCGCCGTATATCGACGAATACGTGGAAAAATGGCGTAGCCTCGGTTTTGAGGACGCTACCCTTTTGGACATCGCCCTTTACTGTCTGAAAACGGAGCGCGGCAATTTCGATTCTATGCACGCCGTCGTGGAGAAAATCCACGCAAGCGGGAACGTTTCGAAAGAAAACGTAAAAGCCCTGTTAAAAGAAAAAACCGAATACTTGAAACTGTTCACCAAAATCCAAGAGGTATGCGGAGCTATCCGCAAAACCCCCTCCGCGCTTTCCTCCCTTTCCACTTGGAAAGAATGGAAGTTTAGCGACGAAATGATACTCGAAGCGGCGAGAAGAAGTTGTTCCAGTGCGAGCCCTATCCCCTATATGCATAAAATCCTTACCGAATGGAAGGAGGGGGGCGTGTACGCGTTGAACGCGATTCCCGAGGGTAATTTAGCCGCTTCCGCCAAGGGCAATCAAAGCCGTTCTAACTACGTAAGCGAGGCGGTAAAAACCGCTAACGAAAAGACGGACAGAGAACGCTATTATGCCTCTCTCCGCGAAAAAGCGCAGAGCGTTGCCGACGCATTTTTGTTGAAAGCGAACAAAAATCCCCGCTTCAAATCGTTGACCTCAGAACTTGGTAAAATGGAAATCGCACTTGCCAAAGCGGAAGTATTCGAGGAAGAAAAGCTCCCCGCTTTGCTTAAAGAAAAGGAAGCGCTTTTATCCGAGCGCAAGCAAGTTTTAGCTTCACTTGGGATTTCGGAAAACGACCTGCGCCCGCAATTTACCTGCAAGAAATGTTCGGACACGGGCTTTTTGAAAAGCGGCGCGGCGTGCGACTGTTACAAAAAATAACCGTCTGTGTAAACTGCGTAAACGATATAACACCATATAACGCGCACACAAAAAATGAACGAGAAAAAAGCACCCACCAAGGGGTGCTTTTTCGTTGGCGCAGAGAAGAGGATTTGAACCTC
>JAZRBK010000412.1:0-21338 GCA_045635025.1 Candidatus Scatosoma sp. | reverse complement strand
CCCTACAAGGTTTTAAAGAGAAAAAATTACTCATACTTCGTCAACCTCGCTTATAATACGCTTGTATGATTGCGCTCGGTTTCCTTGTCTGACTCTATTTTTTCTTCTCTAAAACTGCTTCGCACCTAAAAAGACGTATTTTTTAGATATTTTTGGCGCGATTACGCGCCGACGTATCAGCATACTTCAAGCGTAAGCGCACTAAAAAGAATAAAATAAGGCTCTTTTTAGGCTTATTGCAGTTCAACTCTTGTCAGGCTATCCTGACGAAAAAAACAAGGCGGTGAACGGTTATGAAAAAAACGATAGGAACAACGAGCGTAAAGGCTTGCACGCGTAAACGCGAATATAGCCCTAAACAAACGACCATACCACAAAATGCAAACACGCGCATAAAGCGTAGCACGGTTTCATTTATACTGAAAATCGCGCTTGTGATTAGTTCTTTGCTTGGCGTTGCACTCAGTCTTATTAATGCTCGGCGAGACGGGTATTCCGCGTGGTGGCGAAGATTGATGTATTACACGGGACAGTCGAATATTTGGATTGGAACGAACACGCTTTGCTTGCTGTTACTGCCCCTTTTGAAACTGAAAAATCCCGAGCGTTGGAAAAAACGGCTATATATCCTCAAATACGTTTTTACCGCTTCCATTACCATGACGGGTATCGTCTTTTGCTTTTTATTAGCACCTTTCGCCGATGCGAGTTATCACGCTTGGTCGCCGTGGAGTTATATGACTCACGTTTTCTCGCCCATTCTGGGCGCAGTCGACTTTTTCGTGGACGAATACCGTGTGCCGTTACGCATAAAACACGTCTTTGCAACCGAGCTCCCGCCACTTATCTATTTCTCGACGGCAAGTGTGCTTGGGATTTTACAAGTCGATTTCGGACGAGGAGATTTTTATCCGTACTTCTTCCTCAATTACACCTCTCCTGCGGGCGTGTTCGGGTTTTCCAATCAATTCCCCTTTATTATCGGCTCGTTTTATTGGATGACCTTGTTTGCGTTCGTAATGCTCGGTATTGGGTTTTTGCTCGCAAAGCTGTATAACCCAAACCAACCCTTACGCTCGCCGAGAAATAAACCGACGGCAAAATCAAACGCACGTTCAACGGAAAAGACAACCGCCTAACCGCAAAATCACAACCCGTCCAAAGCATGCAAAAATCCACTTCCATAGTTACAGAAGTGGATTTTATTTTTTAGCTTTCTTTTTTGATTTTTTTCAAATCTTAACGGGTTATCTCCAAAAATTACAGACAGAACTCGTTCTTTTTATGAATCCATTTTCCGTCGGTAAAGTCGGGGAAATACACCGTTTTACCCGTCGCCATAGACTCTTCGCTAAGCACGGAAATCGCCATCCAAGTCGCCATATCGTATACGTCGATAGGCATAGGCTTACCCTCGTCCAGCGCGCGGAACATATCGTCGAATACCAACACGTCAATACCGCCGTGCCCCTCTTTGCCAGGTTTATAACCTACCCAAATCGGGTGTTCGTGCTGTTCGTAATACCCGTCGATATTGTTCGCTATATCCTGCCAGAACTTCTCTTCGCCTTGATTTTCATCGTCGAGATACACGCAATTCAAATCCTCACTCACGAGCCCTTTCGTGCCCTGCGCGATAAAACCGCGTGCATAATATCTGGGCAGACTCGTATCCAGAGCAATGCTCACCGTTTCGCCGTTTTGGCATTTGATAATCGTCGAAACGACGTCGGATTGATTAAATCGTACTCCTTTGAGATGTTCGATATTCTTATCCTTCGCGTACTGTTCAAGCCCCGCGGCTTTCGAACCCACGGACACGAGCGAGAGAAATCTGTTCCCGCAGTTGATATCCAAAAGCTTTGCAATCGGACCGATTTCGTGCGTGGGATAATTCTCCGCGTTACGATGGATATAATGCTGTAAGCGGTAATGCCTGTTCTCTTTCCCTCTGCATACTTCTTCGCGTAAATCGTGTCGGTATTGCCCCTCGCAATGCACCATTTCCCCAAGCAAACCTTTGCGCTTTAAGTTGAGCGTTAAAAGCTTGATACGGCTATAACACCCGTTTTCAAGGAGCATAACGGGCGTTTTCGTCCGTTCGTAACAGCGCACGAGCTCCCAAAGCGATTGCATACTGAACGCTCCGCCTACCTCACAAGCGGCAACGATACCCCGCTCCATAGCGTAGGTGCAAACGTCCAAATGATATTCCCAAGCCGTCGCGATAACCACGACGTCGGGTTTCGTTTCGTCAAGACATTTTCTATAATCGGTATAAATCTTGGGATATTTTCTGCCGTCCTCTACAATTTTCTTTGCGAGCGCTTCACATTTATCCTCGTACACGTCCGCAAGTGCAACGATATTTACGTATTCCCTGTGTTTCAATGCATTGTAAAGTCCGTGGCTTCTGCCGCCCACGCCTACGATGGCAACGTTAAAATGTTTCATAGCCGTACTCCTTTTTCACTCGTTTTAACCTATTTTGCCTATTTTATAATTCTTTACTTCTCCATTTCAGGCGACCAAAGGGTTTGTGAATCGGGAAGTGGAATAAACCGTTCTACCTTATCCTCGGTTAGGCCAAGAAAGCGGAATAAATTATCCTTAAAAATCTTTTGCCGCATTTTCGGCGGTATACCATACTTATCAAATAAAGCCGTATCAATATCGAGCCACTTTTTCGTCCATTTATATTGATAACCGCTCGTTCTGCAATCCGTTCCGTAAAGGATATTGTTCGGCACGTCATAACCCACGGTAAAGAGTTTTCTAAACAACTCTTCGCGGTAGATTTCAGGCGTTCCCGGCGTAAGGTCGAAGAACATTTCCGTCGTTTTTCCACAGTTAAGCGCGTTTAAGAACTTCCCATAAACGGCGATACATTCATCAATCCAAGGCCACGAACAATGTGCCAATGAGAACTTCAACCCATCGAGCTCTAAAAGTGCCTCCCAGTTCGCGGGGCGGTTGAATGGGGAAGAGTTTTTCCCGTCCCAAAGAATCCCCGAGTGGAAGAACACGGGTTTATGTAGCGAAGCGATTTTCGAAAGCATATCCATACACTTAGTATCGCCAACGTAAAAACTGCCACAAATCACCTTAAAGCCCATAACACCTTTTTCAACGGCGTTTTCGATTTTTTCATTAATGCCCTCTTCGTTGGGGGTTACCCAAAGTACGGGGAAAAGTCTATCCTTGCGCCCTTCCGTCCAAGCGAGGATTTCGTTTAATCTCGTTTCGTAGTCCGTCCCTTCATTGGGATATTCCTCTATCGGTCTAGTGGAAAATACGCAAGAGCCTTTTACTCCGGCAAGAGCCATTTCACCGAGCAATCTTTCCGGTTCAATTTTCGTGTTTTTTGCATGTACGTGCGCGTCAAAAATATCCATATTTATATCCTCTAATTTATAGATACTATTATAGCACACTTTTCTTTATCTTACAATGTCCTATTTTATCCCTTTTTTTAACCTAAAACGCCATATTTTTACTTTTCTCTCTTTTTTGGGAAAATACGGCTTACGCTAACGCTTATCTACACGCGCTTACTCGGCTTTTCCCTACTTTTCGCCTAATTTCCATAGTTTTCAAGCGTTCGGCGTTTTCACGCTTTACAAGAGCGCGCACAAAACCCAATAGAGCAAAGGAATGGTTGCAATGGACAAAATCGTCGTTCCGAGCGTAAATGCTACGGCATTTTTCGTATCGCCGTCGAACTGGTCGGAAAACGTCGAAGCAAGCCCCGCCGTCGGCATCGCGAACGCGATAAACACGCCCAAAATCATATCCCCGTTGAAAGTTCCGTCCGTGAAAATCGCTTTACACGCGAACAGCACACCTACGATTATCATCGGGAACACAACCAATTTAAGCGCGGACACGTAATACGTTTTCCAAGACTTGAACAGTTCCAAGAACTTCACGCCACCCATCTTCATACCCAAAATCGTCATAGAAATCGGGGTTACGAGATTGGAAAAATGCGTAGAGAACGTCGCGACTTCGGGCACGTACTCTTTTACTTTCAAAAGATTGAAAATGATGCCGATTATAAACGCGATTAAAACGGGATTTAAGAGCGCCTTTTTCCAACTCATCATACTCTTATCCCCAGAAATGAGATAAATCCCGAGCGTATACATTAAAACGTTCGTAATAATGTTGATGATAATGACGACCATAAGCACGCGCGAACCCGCGCCGAACACCGCCATCGCCAAGGGAATCCCTAAAAATCCGTTGTTCGTAAATACCGAGCAAAACCGCATCATACCGCGTGTTTTTTCCGCTTTTTCCATTGCTGAAAGCGGTTTAGAAACGAAGAACGTTATCACCGTATACACAACGCCGATTGCCGCTACAATAGCGATAGTAGCGAGCAAGCCTGCGTCAAAGGTAATGTTGTTAATCGTGCTCGTCAAAATCAAGAACGGCATACCCACGTACATCAAAAGCTTGGATAAAGCCCCCGACTGCTCGGGTTTGAGCTGTTTTGATTTTACCAAGATATACCCAGGCAACGCAAGCGCAACGAATACGATAACGTTTCTGAGCATTATCCATAAAGCGTCCATAATCTTTCTCCTAAAATCGTATTTTTGATAAGTTTCTCTATTTCCCTATCTTATCTTTTCACTTTTTTGCAAGCTCTACGCAAACGAAAGGCTCGTCAAAGTATATTTTGCCGTTTTCCGCTTTCCCGTAGGCGCATTTTTTGATTTCATAGCCATCGGCGAGCTTATAAGCAAGTTCTTTCTCCCCTCCGAAATTGTAAATCAAAGCAACGGTATTCTTTTCGTCGAGCTTATGTAAAGTAAGACAGCACAGCGCGCTATCCACACAAATCGCTCTTTGTACGTCCTTACATACGTGCGCGTAAATTGCGTGCAAGCCCGTTGCACAAGGGTTGTAACTCTCCGTATAGAACCCCTCCAAAGGTGCGTTAAAGAAGTATACGCTACCCTTGCCGAGCTTGTTTTCAGAGAAGAGCACGTTGCCGTCCTCCTCCGCGAGCACGGTCGCCTCTGCGGCTCTAAGCAAAAGATTTGCCTTACAACCAACGGACAGTTCTTGTCCTGCAAAGGTAAAGGTTTTCGTCTTGTTCGGAACTTCTCTGCCCGTAACGCGCAAACCCGTCAACTCCTCGAAACGGGGGAAATGCCCGCCGCCGTAAGTAAGCAAAAGCTTCGCGCCGTTTTGGACTTTTTCGATAAGCTGAGGCATAAACTTTAAGTATACGTCCGCGGTTACGCAAGGAATAATATACACGTCGCTGTCTTTAAGCGGTTGAGAACGGTACGTAAACTCTACGCTATACCCCGCCTGCGCCGCCAAACAGAACGCCCCATATGCCGACTTCCAAATGGTTTCCCCGTCCGTCAAAATTACGGTCGCGTGCTTTTCAAAGGTGGGAAGCGCACCGATTTCCGAAACGACTTCGCACATTTTCTTCATTTCTTTGAGCGCGGGTTTCGCCGTTCCGTCAAACGTTGCCAAACCAAGATGACGTTCTAACGCAGACCCGTCGTAGGGCGGGAACTCTAATCCGTCCTGGTCGAAAGCGCACCACCAAAGATAACCCGTCGTCGCGTATTGATAAGAAGTGAACAGGGATTGGTTGATATATTTAGGCACTTCTTCATCGGACAACACGCAAGGCCCGAGCGAACCGACTTCCTCTACCAAACAAGGTTTTCCCGAAACGTCGGCATAATATACCGACTCTGCCGCCGCGTGCAAAGCCGCGCGCATCGACGTCAATTTTTCAAGCATACAAAACGGGGTAAAGAGCGGATACGGGTGCGTCGTTTGCATATCGACGTATTCGCCGTGAACCCGCAAATCCCAGCGATTTTCAATGCCAAGCCCGTGCATGCCCGACCAAACGGGACGGGTGTTATCCGTCGCGCGAATCGCGTTCGTTATCGTAGCGAGCCAAAGCTCCGCCTCCTCCGCGGAGAAAGCCAAAGGGCCGTTGGGAAGTGCGTTGGTAAGGCAGTTACACTCGTTGCCAGGTTCCCAAGCGATAATGCAGTCGCGGTGTTTGAAACGGGCGATAAACTCATTGATAAACTTCACTTCCCAGACAATCGCTTTGGGGCTTGTAATCAAGTTTTCGTTATACAAAATCTGAGGGCAGAACAGCCTACCGCTCATCCAACCGGTAATCAAGCCGATAACCACCTTAAAATTGTACTTATCCGCCAAATCGAGTACTTTCTCAAAGCGCAAAAGCATCGTTTCGTCCAAGCCTGCACGTGTTTTAATCGGCTGGTCGTTCGTTCTTGCATAGAACGTTCTATCCAAGTCATACACGTGTGAAACCGGTTGAAAATCCGACCATAACGGGAAAATACGCACGATATTCAAGCCGTGTTCTTTGAGCAAGGCAAAATCCTTATCTACCACGTTTTCGTCGAATTGACGCCACATATACACGCCTGCATTCGAAGCCCAATAATTACAACCGATTAAATAATTCGTTTCTTTCATTCTCTTTGTCCCTTTGATAGAATATTCTTAATTTTATGTGTATCTCCCCAAACGGGCTATCGCCACGCTCGCGAACAAAATTAAATCGTAATACAGTGATTTTACACGTTCTCTTTTGGGATAATTCCTAAAACCTCATAAAAAGCTTCCCCGTTTTCCACCGCTCCTTTCAAGGCGCGGGCAAGCGTGCTCTTTGCGGGGAAATTATCAAGACTTTCCCTTTTTGCGTCCCAACGGAACACGTAGCGTAAAATAGCGTCGTCTTGGTTTTTATCAATCTCCTCAAAACGAGCACCGAATAAATAAACGTTGGAGTTTTCCCCGACAAAGCGTTTCAAGCTCGTATCCAAAAGCCAACTGTGGCAGGAATAAAAACGATAGGAAAAATTGGGGAAATATCGAGCAAAAAACGCACGCGCGCACGTAAAAGAAGCGGTACATTCCTCAAAAGAGAGTTTCCCGTCTGCGGGAATATGTACCTCGATTACGTTTTCGTCCTTTTTTATGCCGTGAGCGGGATAATTGTTTTCAAAACGACCAAGGCAAAATTGCAGTCTGCCTAAACGGTAAAGCTTGCCCGAAAAATGGCGGGAAAGCCATGCCGTTTCGTCTAAACCGAGTTCCCCTTTCATCTCATACCAAACGTTCGTCCAAAGAACGATATCGGAAAGGGTTGCAAGCAAAACGTCCTCGCCAATTCCCCTATTTTTATACGTTTTTTCAAGTTCCTCACAATAGAAAAGGTGCGCCAAAAGATTTTCTTTTGCCGTATAGTTTTGGGGGTTATACAACTCGTACTCTTTGGGAAACGAGAACGTAACCACGCTTAACGCTTCCTCAAAAAGCGAGTCGTAAAAGCTTGGGAAAGATAATTTTTTATACCATTTTTCTATGATATTTTTCATTGTGTAAACTGTTTCCCTATATAAATTATCATTACGTACTCCGTGTCAATAGACACGGCACTTTTATTGCCACTATAATTATCTCTTCTTTATTATACAATAAAGAACGCAAAATACTATGCGTAATATTTAGGTATTCTTTCGCCTTTTTCTTTCTTGCCTTTTATCAATTATACTACATTCTCTTTTTAAGGTCAAGTCTTGCAAACAGAATAATCCAAAAAACAGGGGCAAGAAATACGGTCGGTACGACTCGTTTCCTCGTCATACCGACCGAAAGGAGCATACGCGCTTCACTTTCGCTTATCGCATTATTTCTTTATCATTTTTATGCTTGCCAAACCAAACCGTTGGTTGCGTCAATTCTCCAAAGATTCGCATTAAAGCCCTCGGGAAGCGCCGTAAGCGTCTTGGTTGCAGTCTTATAACTTGTTATATCCGCATAATACTCAAAACCAGTGAGCGTGCGACCCGTTTCCGAACCTTCATTCGCGCCGTACCAATTCCATCTTTTTAATATCTTGCCGTTAGAAATAAAGTACATACCTTTGCTTTCCGCGAACACAGCATTCTTGGCATATCTACCCGAATCACCACAATCATTCTCCATCAAGTTTGCTCTCACAATCCCCCACTTTTTATTAACGGGATTACCAGTAGTACCATTATCCAGCCCGTCATAAGCCGTATTGGTCATTCTGATTACACAATTGTTTACACTAACCGTCTTTTCCACACGTCCGAATACACCCGAATGTCCGCTTATGGAAACATCGAAGTTTACGTATATATTATTTACGTTTGCTCTACCGACAAGCATACCGAAAACGTTGCTGTCGGTCTGATAGCCAGCAGAAATTGTACAATTCACAACGCTAAAGTTTTGCACCGTACCGCCACTGACTACGCCAAGCAAACCGCCGCGCGTTAAAGTAAGGTTCTCCAATCCGTAGCCGTTACCTTCAAACGTACCATTGAAGCCACCGTTATACCAAGTTTGCTCACAAGCCGAGGCCGCGATAAACGTTGGAAGCGTACCCGTCGTAACGTCCTTTTGCATAATAACGTAACCACCATAGGTAACCGTATTCGTACCGTCCGTGGTTACCGATGCGCTATTATTCTTTACTCTCCAATTATTCGCACCTATCGCAAAGTAAGCAAAATCGCTTGCTTCGTTGATAACCGCCGTAGCGTAACGGAACTCTACGCGGTAAACGTCGCCCGTCGCCGCGTCTACGAAGTCCGCAGGTACGTTTTCGCCGGGTGCGTATTTCGCTTTGTTGAGTTTTAAGCCCGTGAACGACGCCGTCGTTTGACCCTCTACTTGCGCCACTTTCTTCGCGCCGACGTATACGTCGTAGGTTGCGTCTGCGGAAAGTAAGTTTCCTGCATTTACCCAGCCCTCGCCGACGAACGTTCTGTCCTTAAAGCTCGTAGCCGTATATTCGCCGTACATATTCGTAATTTTCACTGCGTTATCCGCAATCGTTTTCGTGCCTTTTACTGCATAATCGCCGCCTGCGTACTTAACGAACTCCGCCTTATTCTCCTCAGTAACTACGTCGCTTGCTTCCGCGTCTGCCGATTCTTCAATCAAGTAATTCATCGCTACGCTTTGAATGGAGCGCGCCACGTCGTCCGCCGTCGAATACACGATACCGTCGCTCGTTTCTACGTATGCTCTTGCATAAAGATTGTGCCCATACGCCTGCGTAAGGTAATCCTCTACTTCCGTTGCAGTATAGCCCTTTTCTTCAAGTTCTGCTTTGAGTTGGTTGTATACGATTGCGGAATAGAACGTCCAAGTTTTCGTTTCTTCGTCGTATTGCGGCTCTAAGTTATTTTCAATCACAACGACTCTGTCGTTGTTGCCGTTGTAATCGTCCAAGTCAATCGCGGAATCGTTTACAAGCGTATAGAACTTGGGATTGTTCAAGTTTTGATAGAAGCTATCCGTCATCGTAACCGTCCAACGGATACCCGAGGGGTTGCCTTTGCTGATTTTGATACCCGCGCCGTCTTGCGTAACGAACGTACCTGCCGCCGCCACGGTAGGGGTTACCGCTTCGTCTGCCGCAGACGCTTTTACGTTGCTTACGGTAATAATACCGACAGCCGCCGCAAAACAGGTCGCCGCGGACAATAATGCTACTGTTGTTTTCTTCATCGCTTTACTCATTTTTTTTCTTCTCCTTTTCATTTTTTAGTACAGCGTTACTGGAAGTCTACGGGCTCGGAGGCGTCGTCCTCTATCCCTATCCACTTCAAGCTAAAACCTTTTACGTCCTCGACTGAGGTAGCTAAAAAGATTTCGTCTTGCAGCCCGTTCACTTCGATTGTGGGTGTTACGTACTTCATTTTTTCTAACTCCTTTTAATTATTTTTGTAGAGCCCTATAACAAACGGGTTACCCCGCATTGCTAACCGATATTTATTTCGTTACCCAATCGGGATTGAAATCCCCTTCCGACGTAGCGTCGTCCGTTTCCTTAGGCGTGAGCCAAAGTAAATCGAAATATCCCGACTCCTGCGGTGCGGAAGCAACTATCTGCACTTTAATCGTCATTTCGTGTACCACGCTTTTACTGTCCGTCGCCTTTACCGTAACGAGCGCTAAACCTTTCTTTCCGTCGAGCACTTTCAACTTTTGCGCCGTAGCATCATACGCTAAGATATCCGCCCCTTCGGTAATTTCAATTTCTACGTTCTCAACCGCTACGCCGTTTTCCAAACAGTAAACCTTGAAATCCATTTCGGGTTTTCCGTAATAATCCGTCCCAACCCATTCGCGGTTATGCATTTTGTATTCGACCTTTCCCTCGTTTACGTAGAACTCAAACGCCGTGATAACTTTGATTTTCAGCTTCTTAACAAGCGATACGCCGTCGAAACCGCGCCAACTTGCCTTGACGGTCAGTTCCGTTTCCCCTACGTTTTTCGGGGTAAAGAACCCGTCCTTAACTTCGCCTAAATCCTCTTGGAACGTGTAACTAAGCGTTACGTCCTCAAAACGTTTGCCGTTGAATAACACGTACGCGGACAAGTTCGCTTTATCCACCATTGAAACACTGAACTCGTCCCCTACCAAGTAGTTAAAATGCAGGCTGGGTAAATATCCGCCCGAAATGACTTTCACTTTACATTCCGCTTTCTGTTCGCCGTAAGTAACCGTAATTGTCGTTTCGCCGATATTTTGCGCCGTTATCAAGCCTTCCGCATTCACCGTCGCCACCGTATCGTTTTCCGAGGTAAACGAGATTTGTTCGCCCTCTCGCGCTTGATAATAGGCTACCAAATACGTTTCCTCGCCAAGCAGTAACGACGTCTCCGTTTTATCGAGCGTTAAACCAAGCGGAGCAGTCGGGAGCTTTTGCGTTCCTCCCCCGCTCGAACTGTCCTCCCCGCCGTCAGAGCACGCGGTAAACAGGCACGCAAAGGCAAGACAAAGTATACTGATTAAAAGCAATAATCTCTTTTTCATCTTCCGTCCTCCTTACAGCGTTTTCAGCCAATCGCCCAGTAGGATTCTATCGCTTTCGCCGAACATAAAATCATACATTTCTAGCCACTCTACGTCGCGGTTTAAGCGGTCGTGCAACGCCTGCTTTTCCGTCCCAGAAAGTTCGCTATAATAAAGCCTTGCTTTCGAAATCAAAGGCGAAGTCGCTTCCGTTTCGATATGCCAGCAGATTTGTTCGTACGTCTTGGGCGCGGATACTTTGTATTTCTCCGCTTCTTTCAGCGCTTTGTCGTAGGTGGCTATCATTCCGTCGAGCGCACCCAACGGGAAGTAGTCCTTGCTTTCTATCTCTTTGAGCACCGTAGAACCGCCGCCGTTAATGTTGAACGTTTCCGCGTACCAAAGCGTATGCATTCTCGTGTCTTGGAAGGCTTTTTTCATCGTCGGCGCTACGTCCTTGAATACGCCGTTAAACCACTTATCCACCAACTCGTTCACGTCGCGCGAGCAGTCCCAGAACATCTTCGATTCCACGTAGATTTTTAAGTAGTTCCAAGCGGTCGGCGTACAGGGCACGGTCGAGTTCCCGAGCATTAACGCGCCCGTAGGATTCGTGCCCTGCAAGTAACGGAAACCCTCCGTCGTATAGAAGTTAAAGCTATCGTAGTAATACGCTTCGCGGGTATAGTTGCCGTTATATAAATAATAGAACAGTCCCGCACCGCCGAGCGCTTTCCAAGCCTCCACTTGTTCCATAAACGAAAGATTGTCTTCCGCCGTCATACTCTTTTGATAGTTTACGCTGATATACGCGAACAGCACGGCTACGTTATCGCGGAGCTTCATCTCTTCCGCGAACTCCCATTCGCCGTTGGCGTTTTTATAAGCGGGCGCTTGCGTGAAGTGTAAATACGCGTTGAATTGGAGCGTTAAATCTTCCACGTAGCCTACGTCCCCTTCCGAAAGGGTATCTTGCCAAGCTTTTAACTTATCCGCCACGTCGTTGATGTACAGAATTTGCGCTGCCGAAGCACAACCGTATTTGTTTACGCTCGCCGTACAAGCGTCGCAACGGCATTCTTTATCGTTGTCGTTGAGCGAGATTTGTATCGTCTTTGCGTATTGGAACACGCCCGTTCTCGAACAGTTTTCAATCGAGAACTTCAATTTATTGAACGATTCCTCTACCATCGCCTCGTATTCGGCTTTATCTCCGCGCGCCGTATAACAAAGCTGCGGTTCTTTCTCCGAACTGCGGGTGGAATACCACTTCGGGTGCGTATCAATGAACTGTTTTCTCGGCAACACCGACGAAGCCGCGTTATCGCCCGAAATCGTCGGGCTCTTTACGTCGTATTCGGTATATACGGGAATATAGCGGTAATGGCTTCTGTTCAAACGCATACGCGCTTGATATTGGCTTCTGTCGTAGTCCTCGAACGTCGCTACGTCGAATAAATCGTGCATATACACACGTTCGGGCATATCGGGAATATCCGTAATCTCGTAGTTTTTCAGCTTAAACGAGCTCACTTTGTCAATCGTCCAAACGATATCCGAATAACAGTCGAAATTGAAGTTATACTCCATAAACGTATACACGCCGTTGAGTACCCCTCTGTCCGTGCCGCCGACGATAAACACCGTCTTGTCTTTTGTGAAAATGTTCACGCCGTCAAGCCCCAATTTCGCGCCGTCAACCGTCAAACCCGAACCTTGCAAAAGCGTCGTATTCCCCAGCGAAATATATTTGTTGTCCGCGTTATGCGCCAACCCCTCGTCCGACGTCTTTTCGATTTCTGCGCCCGTAGCCGCCTCGAAGAAATAGCTAAACTCGTCGAGCGCTTTCGCTATTTCCGTAGAGGTTTTCTTCGGATATACGAGCTTATAACTCGTTTTCCCGTTTTGTACCACGTACTCGTCCGTTTCCGTCGCTTTGAACACGTGGTTGGTATTCATCGTTTGCGTAGGCGTATCCGCGGACGAGTCGTCCCCGTCGGAAGCGCAGGCTACGCAAGAGAGCGCACACAACGCCGCAAGAAGAAGCGAGGATATTTTATAAAAAAGTTTCTTTTTCGTCTTTTTCATTTTTTCCCTCCTTATTCCACCGTTACGTAATAATACGCCGTTACGAAATTACCCATTGCATCCGCGCAATAATAACAAATCGTCCAAAGCCCCTTTTCGTCGAGGGTCAGCGTTCCGTTTTTCACGATTTTCATACTGCCGTCGGGCGTTTTTGCCATTACACTGATTTGGAGTTCTTCCGCCGCCGTTACCGTATCGTATGCCGTATAACTTTGCACCGTGTACGTCTCGTTGAGCGGTGCGGAAACTACCGTATTTTCGTTATATCCGTCGCTAAGTTCGAACGTAGGCTTTTGATTATCCAAAATATATACGTAATACTGTCTTGACGTCGAGATACCATTTTGGTCGGTGTACTTATAATACACCGTATATCTACCGTTCTTTTCGATTTTGAACGTATACGCTTTCGTCGGGTCGCACCCCGCGTCGAGCACCGTCCCGTCCAGAGCGGTTACCTGCGAGTTGTTCGGCCCTTTTACGTACATTTCCAATTTCTCCAACACAAACGGCGTATGCACGTCCGCAACGCTCGCGGGATAAACGGTAATTTCCGTCCCCAGCGTTTCATACAGCGCACTGTTCTTTTGATAGGCTATTTGCGGCGAGATTTGGTCGCTTCTCGCATTGCCGAGTACTACGTTATTCAGTTGACGGAGCTCCAATCTACAATCCTGCGGCGTCGCCGTATTTAACGTCGTAATCGCTACGAGCACTTTACCGCCCGTAAAGACCCCGTTCAAATCTATACTCTTCCCTGCATTGTCATAGAGTTTATTCGCCTGATAGAAGAGTTGCCATAAATTGTCCTCAAACCGTTTCTCATACACGGTTTGTAACTTCCCGTTATATTGAACGCCATACGCCCAATAATCTTTCGAGGTGTTTTTTATACGCACATACGTAATTTTAACAGTTTTAGAGCGGTCGTAATAATCGGTAAGCGCCACCTCTACGCCGTCGTAATTATCATATCCTTTCGGAATGCGGAAAGCTAAATGGAAATTGCTAACCGAAACGGGATTGATAAACTCCATTGTCGAATTCGTTTTCGTCGGCGTAAATACGATTTGCGATTTTTGTTCTTCGTAGCTAAAATCTTGCGTTACGAAATATTTTGCAAGCACGATTCCGCCGTCCGCATCTTTCACGTTTCTAACGGGAAACGATTCGCTATACGATTCCTTGCCGTCCAAGACGTACTTAAAGCGAACCGAAGCGGTTGCGCGTACGGTATACGCGTTCGCATTGATTTCCGTAAACTGCCCCTCGTCCTCCGAAACGTAGGTTAAAACCTTGCATTTCGTCGGGTCGCTCTCTTCATACTTGTACGCGTACAGATTTTCAAGAGTATACGTTGCCCCTTTGAGCAGGTACTTAGGCAATACCGCCGCGTTAAAGGTAACGTTGTCCGACGCTATGGAGGTAAAATTATATGCATACGCGTAGGAAACGAGTAAATCCGAATACTCGTAACGAACGGTGTATTCGCCCACGTGGTCGATAAAGAACGAACCGCTTTCGTCTAATTCTTGATACGAACCGCCGTTATACGCATAGAAAACTTTCGCTTTCTTTTCAGGGTTTTCGCCCACGAGTTCAAAGGCAGGCAACGTCAAAAGCGTACCCGCCTGAGGCGATTCCACCTCTTCTACGTTCAGCCCCAACGAACGGTTGCCGTCGAAAATCTTACAGCGCATATTCAAGCGCGCTTTGGAAACGTTATGCGAAGTATCCTCCGCCGTATATAAAACGGTATACTCGCCCAAGCGGTTCGGGGTAAAGCAACCGTCCTTTACCGCTACGATGGATTGTTGCGACGTGCCGTAGGCAAAATACACTTCGGATACGACACTCTTTAAGTTTCTGTCCTTTACAATAGGCGCGGGGATAGCAATCTTGTCCCCTTTCGCGATACTCAATTCTTTGCCGATACCCGCTACGCTGATATGGGGCGGCGTAATATCGTTCGGCATATTTTCCGCGAGGAGCGCGCTGCCCGTTCTCCCAACGAGCGTCGATACCTCCAAATCGGCTACGAGGTCGCGCGAAGAACCGCCGCTGCTCGTTTTATAATTGTTTGCACGGATAGATACGTAGAACTTATCCCCCGTAAAACCTTTGAACGCTTTCTCGCCGTATACGGAACTAAGCCCCACGTTCGTAACGAACTTTTTCGACGAGCCGAAAGAAGCGTATACGTCTTTCGTCTGATTATCGTAGTACACGCTAAACGGCTTGGAAGTGCTGTACTGCTCTTCTACGTTCAACGTAGTTACCCATTCGTCGTATCTGCCGTTCGTAGTTAAAAGTTTCCCGTCTGCATCTACGTAAAAATCTGAACGTGCGGCACTTTCACCGTCTACGGCAGCGCCGTAAAAACTAACGTCTTTATTTCTTTTAATATACGTTGCCCCATTGTAGGACACCGTACCCGATGCACTTGACGCCATTGCCATAAAACTGCTGCCGTTTGCGCTCGCTGCGTAATGGATAAAGCTTGCGTAACGGTCGTTCCCTACGCCGCCGGGGAGTATCCAGAACACGTCGATTGCGATATAGTTATCCGCATCGTAATAGTCGGTGAGAATAATTTCAAAATCGTGTGCCTGCACCGTTTTTCCGTTCATTCCCATAAGGAACGTATTGTTATAGGAATAGAAAGAGGCAACAGCCATATCCTCCGTCAGTTCGTTTACGTCAAACGCTTCGTTTACGTTGAACGTCGAACCGTTTGCGAGCTGTAATTTCAACCCCGAAACGTCGCTGTTCGGCGCCATATTAAAGGTATCCGTGTACGCATACGAGGACTTTTCCGCCGTATCACCCGAGTACGAATAGTAGGAATCCACAACGGAAAAACCCGTTTGTGCAGAAACCGTTTCGCCGTCGATTTCCGCCGCATAAATCAAGGCGTATTCCCCCGTTTGCGAAAGCACTTGGTCTTTCTCTTCGTTAATCGTTCCGTCGGGGAATACCAGCATTTGCTCTTCCGCCTGATAACGGTTCTCTCCCGAAACGAGCACACCGTCGGGGATAACGAATTTCTCGCCGAGCATATAGCTTTCCCGCAAGGTTTCTTTGGTTTCCGCAAAATATTCGGCGCTCGCCCTCGTCCGCCCCAACGTTACGAACAGCAACGTAGAGCAAACGATAGCGACAAGGATACATATTTTTAAGAAAAGATTTTTTGTCTTGGTAGGCATTAACCTTTTTCACCTCCTAAGGAAAGATTGCCCATTAATCTGTCTTTGAACAAAATGAAGATGACGAGAAGGGGCGCGGCAAGCACCATACAGCCCGCGGTAATTTCCCCGACGGTGTGTTCGCCGTTCGTCGTGGAGAGGAAGGAGCGGTAAATGACGAACGCAAGCGTCGGCTTCGTCGGCAGATAGAGCAAAATGGTGGAATAGTCGTTCCAATGCCCTACGAACCGCAAAAGCCATACCGTCATCAGCAGCTTCCCTGCGAGCGGGAGCGCAATGGTAAACAAAACTCTATACTGGGACGCACCGTCGATTTCCGCCGCTTCCGAATAGGCGTCGGTCATACTTTCAAAGAACGCATAGAATACGAAGAAATACATACCAGAATAGTTAAAGTTCTGAATGTAATATCCAATCATCGTATCGTATAAGCCCATACTGCGCAAAAGCGCAATCGCTGAAGGGTACGAACCGACGATGGGGATAATCATAATAACAAGGTTTGTCGTGTAGATAATTTTGCTGGAAACAAACTTATATTTTGCACACATATACGCGGCGATTGCAGGCACGAACGCATTCAAAACAGCGGTAACCGCAGTAAACGCAAACGTATACAAAAGCGTATTCCAAACGGTTACTTTCGTCGAGTGAATGACGAGCTTTGCCCCGCGGTAAAACGGGTTCGTGAGCGTGAAATTAAACGAGCTCAACAAGGAAGCGTAGTTTCCAAGCTTCAACTCATCCGCACTCAAACTTGCACTCGGCAGACCCAAAACGTTCTTTTTAATCAGGAAGTCGGCATCCGATTTCAGGGAGGTCAACACACCCCAACCGAGCGTAAACAAAAGGCTAATAACGTATACAAATAAAATCACGAAGAGTGCGCCGAAAAAGATTTTTTCCGCAATGCTTTTGGATTTTTTTCTTTTTACTTTTTCCATCTTTCGCCCCTCCTTACACCGTACTCGGTCCGTATTTATCGAGCAGCTTACGCACGCCGAGCGTCGTAGGCACGAGCACCGCCGTCAACATCAAACCGAACGCGCTCAATACGCCGTAACTAACATTATTTGCGTCAAGTATATCGCCCGAGTAATACGTTTTTACGTACAAGAGCATACCGATTGTGGACAATTCTCTCGTAGCGTCGGCGTGGATACCATATAAGCTTATCAAGCTCATTTGATTGCCGAAAATACCCGCCAAGCCAAGCACGACCAGTTGCTTATACGTACTGAAAATTCCAGGGAAAACGATATAGAGAAACTCTTGAATCATATTTGCCCCGTCGAGTTGTGCAGATTCCAAAATCGAATCGTCCACGTTGCCCATTGCGCCGCTAAACAACAGCAAATCGCCGCCGAAACCGAGCCACATATTAAAGAAAATAACCGTCCAAAGCCGTGTATCCGGATTGGTAAGCAAAGCTTCTTGCCCGGGGAATAACACAGTATATACGTTTTCCGTTATGTATCTGAACAGCAACGCAAAGACAAGCCCCGATACTACGTGCGGCAGGAAAAGCATTACCTTAAACAAGCCTGACAGGGGTTTTTTCTTAAAAATGTAATACGAGAAAATCATACAAAGCGGTTGTATCACTATAAGACTTACCCCGTAAATCAAGAACGTATGTTTAAGCACGTACAGATTGTTTTTCAACAAATCCCACGCATACCCGAAGTTCTTAAACCCCGAAAACGTCTTTGTCATTACGTTTCTGCCATAATCAATTTCATAGGTTCTAAACGCGCGTAAAATCGAGTTAAAGTTTACGCCGAAATAGAAAATACAAAACTGAACAATCGGCAAAATCATAATCGAAATATAAAAGAGTATACGCTTTCTTCTTCTCTGATTCATTCCGCCTTTTTTGGTTTGCTTAGTTTCCGCCCTCATAGATATTCTCCCATTGTGCAGCAGTTCTTCTCGTTGCTTCAAATACTTCTTCTACGCTATACCCCGCGTTGAACGCGTCAAGGTAAGTCATATACGCCGTCGTACCAATCGTAGGCTGAATGGCTTTGTTCATCGTCGTGATACTCAACGTATCCGCATTTTTAAGGAAGGTATTATTATCCGCCGCGTTAAAAATCACTTTGGAATCGTCATAAATCTCAAATACGCTCTTTTGGAAGTTAGAAAGCTTGCTTTCGTCCGCCCCCAAGAGCTCGTGGTCCATAAACCCTCTCATAATTCCCGTCGTGCCGACGAAATGGGAGAGC
Organism: Candidatus Scatosoma sp.; assembly: GCA_045635025.1. GTDB lineage: Bacteria > Bacillota > Clostridia > Christensenellales > Borkfalkiaceae > Scatosoma. The sequence goes on along the minus strand of JAZRBK010000412.1, from coordinate 2,950 downwards.
TCCACGTCCGTATACAAGAACGCCAAAAACTTCTTAACTTCCTTGACAAGATTGGTATTGTTTTTAATATTCGCATTGACGAAAGCAAACGAGTTCGAACCTTGTATCATCGTATATTCTCTCGCGTTTGCTTCGCTCGTTACGGGCGTATCAAGCGCCGTAGGAAGCGGCATCCAACGGATATCTCTCGTTGCTTGCGTTTCTTCGCCGCCCGATACGTCGCTGAGCGTTTTGAACGCTTTATTCGCTACCGCTTCATTGTACCAGTAATTCCCTTCAATGAGCATACCGTATTGACCGCCGTCTTCGTTATAGCCGTTGCAAAGGAACTTCTTTTGCGCGCCGCCGGGCGAAAGGGTGTTACTCGTATGGTCCGTGGAAAGCCAACCTTTATCCTTGATGAGTTTTACAAAGGAAGCCACGTAATAACGTGCTACGTTATCGTTGACGAGATAGCCCGTTTCTTCCGTGATTTTCTTCCTTTCTACAACGGGCTTTTTAATACCGTCTACACCGGGCAATAAGGAAGTTCCGTCTTGATAACCAGTTACGCAGTCCACGTTCCCGTCGAACGTATAGGTTACCTTCATTTGCTCGTAACCCGAAAGCGAAGCCCACATACTTCTAAGTACGTAAGAAATGTAGTGCGAAACGGTACCGTTCAATTCAATCGGCGTGGTTTCCGTTTGACTCATCTTGTCGCAAAGAATACAAAGTTCTTGCAACGTCGTCGGCAAACCGTCGTCGTACGTACCCTCTACGCCGTCGTTACCCACACTCTTTTTCACGTCCGTCTTGCCCGCACCGACAAACTTCGCTTGACCGTAATCTCCGTCCCAAAGGGTTACGTTCAAGTTATCCACCGTCGAACCGTAATCGGCAAAATAGTATCCCTTCTCCTCAAACCGCTCCGCATCGTAGGTAAGTCCGGGGAACCAAGTAAAGTGCGGGAGCGCGTAATATTCTCCGTCAAACCCTTTCAGCATAGAACGCGTTTCGGGTTTCACTTTATCCAAAATAGAAACGTCTTTGCCGTCTCTTTGCTCGTTCGTTTCGGTGAGCAAATCGGTAATCGGCAACAATTTCCCCGTAGCCGCCATCTCGGCGATACCGCCCTGTTCTACGAAATAGATGCTGTACCCCGAAGTTTGCATCGTGCCAACGCCCGTATCCAAATTGTGTTCCACGTTGAACATAATATTGGGGTTTTTCTCTTGATAGCGCGCAATCGCTTCGTCGAGCCAAACACGGCCGATACCGCCGCCCGTGTTCATAATGTTAATCATAGCCGCGCCGTCGCTGCCCTCGCCTCCGCAAGACGCAAACGACGCCAAAGATGCCAACATTACCGTAGCCATTAAACCGCTTACAATTTTTTTCATAATTTATAAACTCCTTATAAATATAATTTTTCTCACCGTAAGTTTCTTTTTAGTCGGATACGCAGCAACCGACTAAAAGGGGAGCTCCCCTTTTCTCCTCGCCTTGCCCCGCGGAAAGCGTTTCTTCCTGTTGCGCTCCGCATATAGGCTTGGCTGTTTATTTTTCAAGGGATTCGCCGTCTTTTTTAGGTAAAAAAGCGTGGATAAACCCCCATAATATTGAAGTATCAATAGTATAACACACCAAAACGCCCCATACAATACCCCAAGCTTGCCAATTTTTTAACCTAAAACGCATATTTAACACTACAACTTTATAATTTAACTTAAATTGTCTTTTTCTTTGCCTTTTTTGCCTTTTCAGGTAATTTTTTTGACAAAAGCCGTTTTTCGGGATATAATAAGCGTATGGAGAAGATGATTGAGTTAGGTGATTTTCACATCAATTTTAACTTTATGAGCACACCGCTCGACTTTGAGTCTTTCCGATTGTATCAAGTCGGAAAGAAGTTTTGTAACGCCGAAACGGTAATCGACACCCATTATCATCACGGCTGGCTTGAAATTATGGCGTTCGTGGAGGGAAAAGCGGAGGTATATATCAATAACCAAAGCGTTTCCGTCGGGCGCGGGGATTTAACCCTTTCTTTCCCAGGAGAGTTTCATAAAATTATTTCCGATGCGAAAACGCCCACGAAATACCTTTATCTTTCCTTTTCGGACACGAAAAACAGCTATCAAAGGGAGTTCGAACAAATCAAAGCGCGGTTTAACGCTACCGACAAACGCATTTTTCAAAATCCGACCATCGTTTCCCTAATGGAATCGCTGCTTGGAGAAATGGCTACGAACACGTTTGAAAAGGAAAAAATTGTTTCGCTTATCTTGCAACAGATTCTCATTCTCGTCGTTCGGGATTTCCTTTACGACCAGACGAAATTAGCTTCCAACTACGCAAAAGCGGACGATATGCTGTGTTATAAAATAATGAAGCACATCGAACGTAACGTTTTTTCCTTGCAAAATCTCTTTGAAATTGCCGAACATTTCGGGTATAATTATTCCTATCTTTCTAAGGTATTTAAGCGAACCACGAACAATACCATCGCGCAATACCTTTCTACCTGTAAGTTAGAACGGGCAAAAAGTCTTATTCAAGAAGGGAAATTGACGTTCACGAAAATAGCCGATTTGCTCAATTACGCGTCTATTTATTCGTTTAGCAAGTCGTTTAAGTTGCATTTCGGCATTTCCCCTTCCGAATATAAAAAAAGCCTCCGTAATTAGATGGCTCTGCGCGTATATTTTATTAACCTTATTAGACGTAGCAAAATTGAAAACGTATGGGGCGTAACCTATGATAAGCCCGTCAACGTTACAATCTAAAAATGAAAGGCAAGAGTTTTTCTTGCCTTTTTTTATCTTAGAATACAAAAAAAAGCCTTGTTCTTGATTTAGAACAAGGCTTTTTAATGAAAAGCGGCAATTACCTATCCTCCCAACGGTTAACCGTAAGTACTTTCGGCGTAAAAGAGCTTAACTTCTGTGTTCGGAATGGGAACAGGTGG
>JAZRBK010000411.1:0-13277 GCA_045635025.1 Candidatus Scatosoma sp. | reverse complement strand
GATGGGTTCAGAATGGCGTGTTCTTACACAGAAACGAGCGTAAATGATAATAAAACGATGAAAATCGTATGCCCTGCAAGAACGCTTATTGAGATTTCGAGAATGCTTGACGGCGGCGATAACGTTTTGAAAATCTACGCGGACAAAAACAGACTTTCCGTAGCGGTAAAAGATACGGTTATCACCTCCCGCTTGTACGTGGGCGAATTTGTTAAGAAAGAAAATATTTATCCCGTTGATTTTACGACGAAAGTAAAAACGGTCAGAAGCGAACTTTTACAAAGTGTAGAACGCGCGTCCGTGCTTATCCGCGGCGATAAAAATAATCTCGTCGTGTTCGATATTAAACAAGGAAAAATCGTTATCAACGCCAACTCGGATATGGGTAAAGTCGAAGAAACGGTTTCCGCGGATATCGAAGGAAAAGAATTAAAAATCGCTATGAACGGTAAATACCTTTCCGACGCTATGAAGGCGCTCGAAGAAGAAAGAGTAGAACTCTCCTTTAATTCGTCGGTATCTCCGTTCACGATTGAAAACGAAACGGACAAGCGTTGTCAATATTTGGTATTGCCCGTCAGAACGAGTTCGGCGTCCTAATATTCCTATATAATGCTATATAAAAGATTATATAAGGCTATATAAAAGAAGATAAAGAAGAAAAACTTTTGAAAAAGCAGCTTAAAAAAAGCGTAAAACTCAAAAAACGGAGCAAAATTGCTTGACGGAAAACAGGGTTTGCGATATAATAGAGAGCGTTATCGTGGGAGATATCGCGAATTAAAGAAAAATTAAGAAAAAAGAAAGGCTTAACCGAAACGGAAAATCGGTAAAACCAAAAAATAAAAAGAGAAAAACAAAAAGCAGGAGAAAGGATATGAAAAGAACCTACCAACCTAAAAAAAGACAAAAGAGCAAAGTACACGGTTTCCGTAAGAGAATGGCAACGACGGCAGGCAGAAAGGTGTTAAAGCGCCGCAGAGACAAGGGTAGAAAGAGACTTACCCACTAAGCATAACCGTCAAGCGAAAAAGTAAAAGACCAATTCCTTTCCTTTACCTATAAAGGAGAGGATTTGCCGTTTTTACGAAACTTCATACGAAACTTACTTTCCGCGAAAAAGCGCATATAAGGGAGAGCAATGGAATATTACAGATTGAAAAAACAAGCGGATTTTCAAAAGCTTTTCCAAAAAGGGAAGCGAGGATTTTCCCCGTCGCTAACCTTACTTTATGCGCCTGCAAATAAATTAACGATGGGGATTTCGATTGGCAAGCGGCACGGCAAGAGCGTTCAAAGAAACCGAATAAAACGGTTACTAAGAGAGGCGTTCCGTGCGCTTACAAAAGAGATAAAAGGCACGTACGCAATCGTGCTAATTCCGAAAGTGAGTGAAACGTATAGCGTAGACACTTTTAAGCGTCATTTACAATGGATAATCAAAAAAGAGAAGCTTTGAAAATCAGCGCGGGCAGTCTATTTAGGAAGAACGCGCGGTATTTAAGGAAAAAGGTATTCAAGCCGTACGGAAAAATGATTTGTATGCGGATGATACTTTTTTATCAAAAATACCTTTCAAGGCATACCTGCCTATACCGTCCGACCTGTTCGCAGTATACGCTGGAAAGTATCAACAACCACGGCGTAATCATCGGAATCTTGCTCGGCGCGTGGCGGATTTTGCGTTGTAACCCCCTCTCGAAAGGCGGCTACGACCCCCCGCCCGAACGGTTTGGCAAGCGTTGGGTTTTATAAAACGCTAACGCTTTTTGCCCGCCTTAACGGCAGATAATGCAAAAAAATTAAAAGCGGAAAAACGCGCAAAAAGGTACGAAAAATAACCGAAACGTTTTCTTTAAGACGATTTTAAGAGATTAAGAAAGTTTCAAGAAAGTTTTAAGAAAACGCAAAAACAGGAAAAAAACGATATGGAACTTATGAACGTATTAAGCGGCGTGCCCATTTCCTTTTACGGACAAACTTTTGAAGTTTCTTTGGGCTGGCTTGGAAATCTTATTCGACTTTTAACCGTGGGCGTAGGCTCGGTTGGCGTCGGTATCATTTTGTTCTCGCTGATATTGAAAGCGATAACCCTCCCCTTTGACGTATATCAAAGGGTGGCGATGCGTAAGCAAAACCAAAAAATGAAAGAAAACCAAGCGCGAATGGAAAAACTGCAAAAGCAGTACGCGAACGACAAACAGGCGTATAACCAAAAGGTTATGGAAATGTACAAGGAAAACGGGATTTCTATGTTTTCCTCTTGTTTGCCGATGATTTTATCCCTCGTTATCTTCTTCGTCGCGATTAACGCGTTCAACGCGTTTTCCCGCGCTGCGAATATTGAAAACTACAACACGATGGTAGACGCGTATAACGCAAAAATCGAAAGTTACTGTCCCGATTTAGGAAAGAACGGTAACGAAGATTACAACGTGCGAATGATAGATACGGTTACCTTTGAGTACGTAGCGGAATTAGATGCAGAAGGGAAAGTTGCCGTTGACGAAGCGGGAAAAGAAAAAACGAGAGAATATATTTTAGTAAAAGACCCGAACGTCGATAACCAAAACTATATTTATTATGAAGTAACCTCTTCTCCCGAAGCGAAAGCGTATTTTACGGAAGAAGGTGCAACGACTTCCTATACGGAAGACGGTAAGACGTATCAAAAGACCGTATATACAATGAAAAACGATACGGCGACGATTGAAAAAATCGTCGGGTACGTGGAAAATATCAGATACGTTGAAAAATCTTATAAAATCGATAGAACGCTCGCCGAAACCAACGGGATTATAAAGGCAGAAGATACGAACGAAACGCTTATACAATACTTCGAAGAAGAAGCGCAAAAAGCCGTTTACGACGTGTATTATGCAGAGGACGGCGTTTTGAATAATACCAAGTTCCTTTGGATTAAGAACATTTGGGCTACGGACGCAAGTTATAAGAGCCCCGTTATGGATTTCTCCAACTTTGAATCGCAAATCGGCGCAGTCGGCGGCGGTTGCGGCGGTTGTTCGAGCTCGGGCGTCAATTTCGTCGTAGGCAACAACGAATTAAGTATAGCGGATATGGGCGCGTATACAGGCGTATATAGCGAGGTTGCGTACAATAAAATCACGGGTAATTTAACCCAAGAAAAAGAACAGGCGAACGGCTATTACGTTCTTATCGTGCTTTCGATTGGTACGATTTTATTGCAGCAGTTTATCACGATGCGCTCGCAGAAAGAACAACAGAAGTTCTCGTCGGTAGACGGTCAAGGCGGTTCGCAGCAAAAGATGACGATGATAATTATGACGGGTATGTTTGCGATATTCTCGTTCTTGTACAGCTCGGCATTCTCTATCTATATGGTTATGAGCAACGTCATTTCCTTGATTTCGACGATTCTTATCAACAAAATCGTGGACGTGAAACTCGCGAAAAAAGAAGCGGCGGCTATGCAGGCGAAATACGATAAGCGTTTACCCAAAACCGCACAAAACGACAAAAAAAAGAAAAAATAAAACGAAATAATCAGCAATAAAAACAAACAAAACCGTATTTCCGCAGAGCGGAAAGGGAGAGAATAAAAATGAACTACACGGAGTTTACAGGCAAAACGGTGGACGAAGCCGTAGAAATCGGCTTAGCGGCGTTAGGCCTTACGAAAGAGAACGCGGATATCCGCGTATTGGAAGAGGGAAAGAAGAAGCTTTTCGGTTCGGTAAAAGCGCGCGTGGAAATCGCACCGCTTGATTGCGCGAACGCGAAATCGTGCGAATCGTGCGAACCGTGCGAAAAAACCGACGAGGTATCACCCGCTCCCAAGAAAAAAGAATGTAAGAAAGTTTGCGCTACACAAGACCCCGCCGAGAAAACGGACGGCGAAAGAACGGTAGAGTTTTTGGAAGGACTTTTCAAGCTCTTGAACGTGCAGGCTGTAACCGAGCTCGTATCCGAAGGTGAAAAGGTAGAAATCAACGTTACGGCGGCACGCACCAATTCGATTATTGGCAAACGGGGAGTAATGCTCGACGCGATACAAACGCTTGCGGGCGCGGTAGCGAACACGGGCAGAGACGATTACAAACGCGTTGTTGTTGATTGCGAGGGGTATCGTGAAAGCCGTGAAGAAACGCTGAAAAAGCTTGCGGAAAACTTAGCGCAAAAGGCAACGCGTATGGGCAAAAAAATCGCGCTCGAACCGATGAACCCGTACGAAAGAAGAATTATCCACGCAGCTCTTTCCGAGCGCGAGGGCGTAAAGACGGAAAGCGAAGGGAAAGAACCTAACCGCTATATCGTCGTCATTCCCGATAACTTAGAGGACGAAACTGCACCCGCAATCCCTGCACGTACGGAGAGAAGAAACGACCGTGGCAGAAACGACCGCGGAAGAGGCGGCTACAACCGCGGAAAAGACAATCGCGGCGGCAAGAGCGGTTTTTCTAACCGTCAAGGCGGACAAAGAAAGTTCAACCGTAGCGGAAACCAAAGTTCTTCCTCCACGGGCGGAACGACGATGAAACCTTCCTCTGATTTCTTCGGGATTTTCCTTGGAAACAGCGGCAACAGCGGCAACGACGAAGAATAAGCGTATAACTCCCCCCCTCGTTTTCGAAGGGGGGATTTTTGAAAAAAAGGAGTAGGTTATGGGATATTTAACGCTTGAAAAGGTAGGAAAAGTATACAAAAGCGCGGCAGGGAACGTACAGGCGCTCGCCGACGTATCGTTCACGCTCGAAAACGGCGAATTTGCAGTCATACTCGGCCCAAGCGGCGCGGGCAAAACCACCCTACTCAATTTACTCGGCGGAATGGACGATGCAACTGAGGGCGAAATCGTTTTAGACGGACAAAGGGTGTCCGCTCTGAATAAGCGCCAGCTCACCAATTACCGTCGAGCGGATATCGGGTTCGTATTTCAATTTTACAACTTAATGCCCAATTTAACCGCGCTTGAAAACGTGGAACTTGCCACCGAGATTTGTAAAGATGCGCTCGACCCGACCGAAACGCTCAGAGAGGTAGGACTTGGAGACCGGTTAAAAAACTTTCCCGCACAGCTTTCGGGCGGCGAACAGCAACGGGTTAGTATCGCCCGCGCGATTGCGAAAAACCCCAAGCTTTTGCTTTGCGACGAACCGACGGGCGCGCTCGATTACACGACGGGAAAAACCATACTCCGTCTTTTGCACGACGTTTGTAAGAAAAATAAGAAGCTCGTGATTATCGTTACGCATAACCAAGCGCTCAAAGAAATGGCGGATAAAGTTATCACGATTAAGAACGGACGGATAGAAAGCGTTATAATCAACGAAGAGCCTAAACCGATTGAGGAGATTGAGTGGTAATGAGAGCGGGGAGCAAAGCCGCGTTTCGGCTATTCAAAAAACATATCGCAAGACTGATTACGATTATTGCTATCGTCATCGTCAGTATGGGCTTTATGGCGGGCATTGGCGAGCTCGAAAACAAAATCCGTATTGCGGCGAACGGGTATTACGCGGAGTACAATCTTTCCGATTTATATCTCAAAAGCCCCAATCAAACGGGTTTTTCCGCCGCGGAACAAAATAAAATCATAGAGCGTTACGGCGCGGAACACGTGGAAAAAAGTTTTTGTATGGAAACGAAAGAAAACGACGAAATTACCCGCGTGTACGCCCTTGATATAGACGGCAATACTATCAATAAAATACAGCTTTTAGAGGGGGAGCTCCCCAAAAACGGCAACGAAGTGCTCGTGGAGCGGGAAACGGACGAGTTAAAAGGTTACGACGTAGGCGAAAAGGTTACGCTAACGCTATTTGGGCGGGAAGCGGAGTATACCGTTTGCGGTATCGTTTATAATCCTTTGTATATGGCGAAAGTGGACGAACCGAGCTTTCAATTCGAGGACGAAACGCTTTCAAGCGTCGTTTATTTGGATAAGGCGTATTTGCCTATCCCCTTTGTCAACGATATATATATCACCCTCTTAGATAGAACGCTTTACGACGGATTCAACGGTGATTACGAGGAATACGTAACAGGCGAAAGGGCGAAAATCGAAGCCGAGCTTGGCAAAGAGAACGTAACCGTATTATCCCTTTATGAAAACTTCGGGTTTTACTCGCTCGCTTCGTATGCGGAAAAGGTCGGACAAATCGGTATCATATTCGTCGTGTTTTTCCTGCTCGTAACTTTGCTTATCACACACGCGGCGATGGCGCGGCTTTTCGACGAGGAACGCGCGCAAATTGCCTGTCAAAAAACGCTTGGCATAAGCGAGGGAAAAATCGTCGGAAAATACGTACTGTTCGTAGGGATAGCCACGCTTTTGGGCGGGCTTAGCTCGTTTATGGTGGGAATCGGGTTGACAAGAGCCCTGTATTTAGGCTTTGATTTACAATACGAAATGCCCCTTTTCCCCGATACGCCGAGCGTGAGTTATTACCTTATCACGTTTGCAATCGTCTTTACGGCGACTACCCTTTTAACGCTGTTTAGCGGTTTGAAAACGTGCAAGGAAAAGCCGGCGCATATGCTCGCGGCGAAAGCGCCGAAAGCGGGGAAAAAGGTAATTTTAGAAAAAATCCCTCTGCTTTGGCGCGCGCTTAGTTTCAAATATAAATCCACCTTACGCAACGTGCTTTTGTTCAAGAGTCGGTTTTTAATGACGGTAGTATCCGTTTTGGGCGCATCCGTGCTCGTATTTTCGGGAATGGGACTCTTCGATTGTGCGCTAAAAGTAGAAAACGGCGAATCGCTCGGGTTTATCTCCCTGATTTTAATCGTGTTCTCGGCGGGGCTTTGCGCGCTCGTGATTTACAATTTAACGAACATCAACGTCAGCGAGCGCAAACGGGAAATCGCAACGCTTATGGTGCTTGGTTATCAGGATAACGAGGTAGCGGGGTATATTTTCCGCGAGATTTACATTATGAGCATAATCGGCGCGGTGTTCGGCGTACCCGTGGGGGTGCTGTTCGTCAATTTCGTGTTCGAGTTTATCAACTTCGGCGCGCTTGCGGACGTGAATTGGTGGACGTATCTGCTCGCACCGAGTTTGACGGTGGTCTTTGCGTTTTTATCCACCTTCCTGCTCCGCAAAAAAATCACGAAAACGGATATGAACGCTTCCCTTAAAACGGTCGAGTAGGAAACTTAAAAACGATTTTTTATGGAATAAAGAAAAGCCTAACGGAAACTTTCCGTTAGGCTTTTATTCTATGCGATAAGTAAAAATGGTTTTGTTATATTTACCTTCTTGTTATTCGTTTTACAGCGAAATACAGCGACGTGCCGAGCGCGTAAACCCAAACCGCTTGCGTGAGAAAAAGCGAACCGAAGAAAAACCAATACGCCGTCCACACACTCGCGTAGCCTTCGCTCCCACCGCATAAAAACACGATAATAAGTGGTATAAATAACGCGTTAAACAGCACGGGGAAAATCCCGCCCAAAAACACACGTATTCCGTCTTTTTTGAAAAACCTGCCTACCAGGTACGTGCCGAGCGCCGCCAAAAGGGTGGTAAGCGAGCCGAAAAGCACGTCGTATAAAAGATACGGCGACGCTAAATTGGACAGAGCGCAACCTACCAAAAGCGCGGGCACGGCTTCGGGGAAAAATAGGGGCAAAAGACAAAGCGCCTCTGCGGGACGGATTTGAAAAGGTCCGAAAGCAAAGGGCGCAAACGCGTAAGTGAGCGCTACGTACAAAGCGGCGATAATCCCTGCGCGGCAGAGCCGCTTCGTCATAGAAACGTTCTTATTCATATTCAGTACCTCGGTTTTTTTATGAGGAAGTGTTCTACCGAAAACCTTCCTGTGCGAAAAGTATTATAGCACGCTTTCTATTTCCTGTCAAGTAATTTTTACACGATTTTCCCGTTTATTCGACTGAGCTCTGTTCCATAAAAGACTTGCAAGCCCGTCGGAAACGATTTCCGCCATTGAGTATACGAGATTTAGCCTCGTGGTATTGAGAAGTCCGTAGTTTGCGACGGATTTTTCGGCTACGATACCCATAATGGAAATATCCCCGATTGCTCCCAGCTTTTTATTCGCGCCCGCACCGGGGAAGAGCGGACTATCAAGCACTTTTATAAGCCCGATATCCCCCTCCGCACCCACCGCCGCATCCACGGCGATTATCTGACTGCCCGCGTGCGTTTCTTTCAAAAACGTACGCATATATTTCATCTCTTTGGCGGTAATCGGCGCGGCTAATCCTCCGTAAACGAAAACGCCGAGCCCCTGCGTTTTGTATTTGAGCATCGACCCCGTAATCGGACCAAGACTGTCCCCAATCGCCAAATCGCTCCCGATACAGACGATAACGGGCGGTTTGGAAAAATTGCCGTCGAAATTGCGCGCGAAACGGGCGTTTTCCCGCTTTGAACGCGTACCTGCCCCCCCCGTTTGCTCTAAAAACCGTTTTGGCGTTAACCGAGCGGACAAGTCGTCTTTCAATAGCTTATCCACCGCCATACAAAGCCCGTCGGCGGCGTGCTTATTATAAACTTGAAACGCGTATTCCATAAAACCCCCTTGATTTTAGCGATATTCCAGCAATATTTTTTCGATAGTTACCGTGTAAGTATAGACGGAAAGGATAAAAAATAAACCCGCGCCCGCAAAAAAGAAAAGGAAAAAACTTTTGAAAAAGGCGTTGAAAAAAGCGCAAGAATATGCTATAATAATAAACGAAGTATTCAAACGGACAAAAGCGCAGTCCCAAGCGAACGCAAAACGGACAAACGCGTAAAAAAGGAGAAAAAGATTATGTTGACGACGAACGCGATTTGCGCGGAAATAGCCAACTACGCCATAGACGGAGCGGCAATTCTTTGTATACTGATACTCTCTATCATATCGGCAAGGAGAGGGTTAATCGGGTGTTTATTCGGATTTTTATCGACGATAGCCTCGCTCGTATTGGCGTTTTTGCTCACACCGCTGCTCGTAAGTGCGACAGGCGGGTTATTCGGGGTAGAGGAAGCGCTCGGGACGCTTGCGGCGAAGCTGCTTTGCTGGGTAGCGGTATTTTTCATTTGTAAATTGCTTTTGCGCTTTATTCGCAAACTGCTCACGGCGATAATCGATAAAATCCCGCTTGTCGGTTCGCTCAATCATATACTCGGTTTCGTAGTGGGGGTGCTCCAAGGCTTACTCACGCTTAGCGGTATTCTCGCCGTAGCCGCGCTCCTGCCTTTTGCCGAGATAACCGAATTCATCGACGGAACGTTTCTTGTCAGAGCGCTTTATTATCATAACCCGATTCCCGTGATTTTAACTTGGCTCGTGTAGCGCGTCCCCCGCGCGAACGCGCGTATAATCTGCATAAATAAAAACGGCAAAAACGACCGAAATATCGGCCGTTTTTTCTTGGCGAAATGGGCGCAAAATAAGGAAAAGAAAGAAAATCTTTATGAGTTTTTTACGGCGGGGTTAATCGCCGTTTTCCTTTTTTATAAAGAGAAAATATGCGTTTATTCTCGCGTGGATAAAAAGCAACTGCTGTGGATAACTTTTTGCCCCGTGTGGAAAAGAACATTCGTTTGTGGAAAAACAACCGTTTTTTCAGAAAAAAAACGAAGATTTATCCACATTTTACGAAATCTTACCTCTATTTACCGCCGTAAAAGGGTGTTTATCCACAGAATACCACGGAATAAGAGAAGTTGTCCACGCGGAAAATGAGGGAGTTATCCACAGGATTTTGCCTGTTTTTTGCCCTTTGTGCGCGCAATCGCAGGTTTTTGGAAAATCATGGAAGTTATCCACTGCTATTTTATCCACATTTTTCTAATTTCTAAGGTGGACAACCCATATTTCTCCACATTTACGGTGGATAAGAGGGCAAAATGTGCGAATGAATAATTTTATAATTTTATTTTTCGATAAAAAACGACGAAAAGAGTGCCCGTTCGACGAAGAGTTCCAAAAGGCGAAAAAGTGCGGGGAAAAAAGTTATCCACCGTATTCACTTTTTCCACAAAAGCTTTGATTTTCCACAAAAAAACCGATAAAAACCGCGGTATTAGGCAGGGCAAAGAGCCGTGAACAAGGGGGCGAGCTAAAAACGGTAGAAAATCTCGGTAAAAAAGCGTTTAACGAACGCCTTGAAAGACGACGTTAATTTCGGCGAGGGCGTTTTGCAAGAGCGCTGTTTCGTTTGTTCCGTCCGTGTCCTTATTCTTTTTATGCAGGGCGGATTTCAGTTCAAAAATATCGCACCCGCAGGAACGGCATTTTTCAAAGGCGGTTTGGATTTGGGAAGTGAGGCGTTTTTGGGCGGCTTCGAACACGCCGCTGGGCACGTCGCCGCTGTCTTTCCCCTCTTCCAAGGGGAGCGCCTTAGAATAATCGAGCAGTCCCGCCGTGAGGGTAACGGTAATTTTCATCGTTGCCCGCCCGTCCTTGCCGAGCGAAAACTCGGTTTTAGGAGTGTTGTGTTTAATAGAAAGGGTGCACGTACCGGCGCCGTGTTCGACGGAGTAAGCAGCGAGTTTCAAATCCTTTTTAACGGCGTTGAATGCAAACGTTTCTTCCCTCGTCAGCGTTCCCACCTTTTTCCCGTCCACGAACAGAGCCGTTTCCCCCGCGCTAAATACGGGCTTGTCTTGCGGCGAACCGCCGCTACCTGAGCTACCGCCGCTCGAACCGCTACCGCCCGAGCTTGAACCACCCGAACCACCCGAACCGCCCGAGCTACCGCCTTGGCTTCCGCTTTCTCCGCCCGAAGAGCCGCTATTCCCCGAGCCTCCACCGCTATTCCCCGAGCCTCCACCGCTCCCGCCAGAAGAGTTGTTCCCGCTACCGTCTTGCGAGCCGATTTGTTCTTGTTGGGGGCGTGTTTTCAAGAGGGGAAGATAGGAGCTTTTGCTATCGCTAAAATACCCGACGGCGAACTCGCGCAAGGTGGTTGGCAGAACAGTTCCCACCCGTTGTGCGTGGGTGGAGAGGACTTTTTGAATGGCTACGCTGCCCGACGGGTCGACGAGCGCGGTGATATTGAGCATATCTTTTGCCGTTCCGTCGCAGGTTGCAAGTAAGCAGTTATCGGACATATACTCGTCGAGCAGGAAAAAGTCGAGAGCGTCGAATACGTTTTGTTCCACCGTCTTTTCCCCGAGCAAGATAAGCCGACAAAAGACGAGCTTAGGATACCAACCCGTTTTTGCGTTAATATCCTCGAAAGCGGCGGCTATCGTTTTCCCGCGGCTGACGATTTGTACCGTTTCCGAGGCTTTACCCTGTTTAGACGATTGCGGAATGGCGATTTGCGAGGTTACGATGAACGTCTCTTCCTCTCTGTCTACCCCTACCGCCATAACGATAGCCGTTTTTTGTACGTCCGTTAACCCGAAATCCCCCGAAAAGAACAAAAACAACAGGGCGACGACGAGCAAAATATAATAGCGAACCGTGTTTTTCGTGTGCCGTTTATACATCAAAGCCGTTCTCCTTTTTCTGTTTTCGTTGCGCGGAGCGCTTGGTGCGCGCGGAGCGCGCGGGGCTCGTTTTTTGTACGGGGCTTGTTTCTTGTGCGGGAGGTGTTTTTGGTTCGGAGCTTGCCTTTTGAGGGGGGTTCAGCGCTTGTGAAAGTGGTGCGTTATGCGCCGTATCCGACGGATGAGGGCGGCGTTCTCGCCGCGAATTGCCGTTAGGCAGGAAAAAACTGAAAAGAGGCAAGAGCCAAAACGCCCAAAAAACGGGGGCGAGCCGTCCGCTTATTACGCCGTAAATCCTGTCGTAAAAACGGTTGCAAAAAAGCACGAATAGGAACGCCGCAAAGTTCAATATCGCGGAAAAGACGATTTTTTTGTCTGCGCCGAGCGTATGCGACAAGAGGTTTACCGAGTATTGCAAGGGGGTGCAAACGTAAAAGAAAAGCACCACGCAAAGCACGTAAACGAGCAACAAATCCACCCGCCCTATCACCGCAAGTGCGGGAAAGTATTGCGCGATTTTGATAAACGCGTAATGTTCGCGCGGGGCTATCGTGGAAAATACCCCGTAAAATACCGCTAAAAATACGAGCGTAGCCACCGCTCCGCCTGCGTAACCGCCTACGATTTTTAATCCGTCCCCTTTTTTATAACGTAAATTGCCAAGCAACGGCAACAAAAGCAACGCGTCGGAAAAATGGGGCGTAGAGTAACCGAACGCGGACACGGTACCTGCGAATCGCTGTTCAAAGAAAGGCAAAAGGTTAGAAAAATCCGCTTCGCCCAGCGACATTGTTAAAAGCGCAAGCAAGGGGAGCGGAAATAAAAACAGACAAGCGTCCGCGCTCCTGCCCGTCGCTTTTAACCCTTTCGTGCAGACGAACGCCGAGAGAAAAAAGAAGAACGCAAACACGAACAGGGTAGGCGCGGTGTCGAAGAACGCGGCGTACACGAACTTTTCCAAATCCAAAAGCGGCAGTACCGCAAAGAAGAGAAAATATCCCGCGTACAGACCGTAAAAAAGCTTCGCCCATTTGCCGAGTTTTTCCTCTAAAAACGCGAAGAGCGGTTTGTCTAAGCGGGAAATAGCGACGAGGAATAAAGCTATCAAGCCCCCTTGCAATAAAAAGTGTAAAATGGCAGGCAGGAGCAAATCCCCTTGCACGAACCCCGCGAGCAAAGAGGGCAATTCCAAAAGCTTATATACGGGTAATAAAAAGGCGGCGAAAAAGGCGATTTGCCGTCCGACGAGCCCGTCGTTTTGCCTATCGAAAACGTTCGTTTTCATTCTTTTTTTCCTCCTTGTTCGGTGTTTTGCCCGTCGGGGCTTGCAGTTTGCCCGTCGGGGCTTGCTCGGTAGGTTCTTCGTTTTGGCCGGTGTTTCCGCTATCGCCCGCTTTCACGCCGCCCGTCCCCTCTTTCGTTCCGTTCTTTTCCGTTTCTTCCCCGTTTTGGGCAGAGCTCTGCTCGCTGTTTGGGGTAGAGGGTTGGGCGTTCGAGCGTAGCCGCACACGGTTGGTCGGGTGTAGAAACTGAGGTCTGGTTTTCAAACTTTCCATATTATATTTCACGATAGAATCGCGCAAATCGTGGAGATTGAGCGGGGAAAAGGGTGCGAGCGGCGGAGCTCCGTACGCGTCTGCGGAAAGCAGGTAATAGAGCAAAAACGCCGACAAAAGCACGATTCCAAACGGCCCGATACAACCGGCTACGAGTAGATACAGCCACCGTAACAGGCTGCCCGTTTCGACGAAGTTGGGCACGATATATAAACAAATCCCCGACAGAGCGACGATGATAATGGCGGGCGTGGATAAAAAACCCGCGCTCACCGCCGTTTCGCCGA
>JAZRBK010000410.1:0-3250 GCA_045635025.1 Candidatus Scatosoma sp. | reverse complement strand
CCTTGTCTTCCTAAGACCGCTTGGCCTCCGACTTGGTTTGCGATAACCTATTTTAGAAATCTGCATTCTAAACGCAATTTAGCCTCTGTTTTACAGGAAATCGACGGCGTTGGCGCGAAAAAGCAAAAAGCGTTAATGGAGCGGTTCGGCACGATTGATAAGATTATGAGCGCTAACGAAAAAGAGCTCGCAAAGGTCGAGGGTATCGGTGAAGAGTTAGCGCGGAAAATTAAAACCTTTTTCAAAGAGGGCATAAAGGAAACTTCCAATAAGGAAGCCCAAAAGGAAAACACGAAAGAAAAGAGGAAAGAGGACAAATAAGGATATGAAAGAGCTTCGATACGGGCTAATCGTCTCCGATTTCGACGGTACCTTAATCGACGAGAAAGGAAAAATTAGCGAAAACACGAAAGAGCAAATCGCTTTATACAGACAAAACGGCGGTATATTTGCCATATCAACGGGTAGAATGCCCGACGCGGTATTAAAAAGCGCAAAAGAGTTAGGGCTCAACGGGTTGTTGTCTTGTTGTCAAGGTGCATTGATTTTGGATATTGAAACGGAAACGCTTTTATTCAAAGGGGCTATTCCCAATGCGACGGCGATAAAAGTCTGTAAAAAATTAGAAGAGTTGGGCTTACATATCCACGCCTACGACGTTTGGGAATATTACGTAAATAAAGACGACGAACCCTTGAAGATTTACGAAAAAATAACGGATACCCGTGCTGTCCGCGTTTTAGACAAACCACTTTCTCGGTTTTTGGAAGAAACGGGATTAGACGTTTGTAAACTATTGGCGATGGTAGAGCCTGAAAGAAACGCGAGTTTGATAGAAACGTTGCAAAATGAGCGTTTCGACGGTTGTGTGGTTACGAAAAGTGCGGAAGTTCTGGTTGAGGTGCTCAGTGAGAAGTATTCGAAAGGTACGGCGGTTACCTTTCTTGCGGAACGTTACAATATTCCGCTTGAAAACGTCGTGTGCGTGGGCGACCAATGGAATGATATTCCCATGGTGGAAAAAGCGGGCTTAGGCGTAGCCGTTAAGAATGCGGACGAAAAGCTCAAAGAAAAAGCCGACCTTGTTTTGAAGTATTCGAACAGCGAGGGGGCAGTGGGCAAACTCATTGAAGAGTATGCTTATATAGAGAATATAGAAACGGAAAATACGGAGGATTAAAATGAACGGTCAAGTAACGCAGAGTGTAATGCTCGACAAGTTTGCTTATGATTTGAACTTAGAAATCGTATATACGGGCAGAGGTGTAGTTACGCTCGCAAGTATGAGCGTAGAAAGACCTGGATTACAGCTTGCGGGGGGATTTTTCGATTATTTCGACCCTCGTCGGATTATTTTACTCGGGCTTTCGGAGTATGAATATTTGCGCACGTTTTCTTCTGAGGAACGCAAGGAAAAAATCAACAGTCTATTCAACCACGGGGAATTGCCTTGTATTATTTTAAGCCGTGATTTGCCCGTGCTTCCTGAAATCGTCGATACGGCGAAGCGTTTTTCCTGTCCCGTTTTCCGCAGTCCGAAAATCACGACCGACCTTATGAGCGATTTGTACGTATATCTGAACCGCCTGTTAGCCCCGTCGATTACCGAGCACGGCGTTTTAATGGAAGTATTCGGCGTAGGGATTTTACTCACGGGCAAGAGCGGTGTAGGAAAGAGCGAAACGGCTATGGAGCTTATCAAGCGCGGACACCGCTTGATTGCCGACGATAACGTAATTATCAAGGAAATTGCCAACGAGCTTTACGGAAGCGCTCCCGATATTATCCGTTACTTTATGGAACTTCGCGGGATTGGCATTATCAACGTAAAGAGTATGTACGGTTCGGGTTCGGTATTGGACGAGAAGAATATACAGCTTATTATTCAACTTGAAAATTGGCAGCAGGGCAAAGAGTACGACCGTATCGGGGACGAGGGAACGTTCGGTTCTTATTTTGATATTAAAGTGCCCAAACTTACGATACCCGTAAGCCCTGGGAGAAACCTTGCGATTATTATTGAAGTTGCGGCTCGTAATTTCCGTTTGAAGAGTATGGGTTACGACGCGTCCGAGGAATTGATTACGAGAAGTATAGGGAGATAAAATGGAACTCTTAGCACCTGCGGGGAGCGTTGAATGCGCCAAAGCCGCGATTGACAACGGAGCGAATGCGATATATCTGGGATATAGCGCGTTTTCCGCGCGTCAAAGTGCAGAAAACTTTGGTTTTGAAGAGCTCGAAAAGACGGTGGAATACGCGCATTTTTGCGGCGTTTACGTGTACGTAGCAATGAATACCGTTGTAAAAGATTGCGAGGTGGACGAGTTTATCAAAACGCTAATCGGCATTTGGGGACTTGGCGTAGACGCGATTATTTTGCAGGACGTACTTCTCGGCAAGGCGATAAAAAACGCGTATCCGCAAATCATGCTTCATTTAAGTACCCAAGCGGGGGTATGTACGGAAAACGGGGCTATTTTTGCTAAGGAATGTGGATTTTCAAGAGTGATTTTGGCTCGGGAAACACCGCTTGCCGAGATAGAAAAAATTGCTAAAATTATCGAAACGGAAGCTTTCGTACAAGGCGCGCTTTGTACCTGTTTTTCTGGACAATGTTATTTTTCGTCGTTCGTGGGCGGGAATAGCGGCAATCGCGGCAGATGTAAACAGCCCTGCCGTAAACGTTATTTTTGGAACAGAAAGGGTTTTGAGGAAAAGGCGTACGCGATTTCTCTTTCCGATTTATGCGTAGGGGAAGAGATTGAAAAATATATACGGGCGGGCGTAACCTCGTTCAAAATCGAGGGCAGAATGCGCCGAAGCGAATACGTAGCGGCGGCGGTACAATATTATCGCAGTTTATTAGACGGCGGTAAAACGGGAACTGCGCAAAAATATTCTAATTTGAAAAGAACGTACAACCGTGGCAACTATACGCAAGGGTTGGCTTTTGGACAGGATAAGCGGTTTTTGTCAAGGCTCGTGCAAGGGCATATCGGAGAAAAGGTCGGCGTTGTGAAAGTGGTAAACGGGAATTATCTCGTTGAAAGTATGTTTGACAGTCAAAGCGGGGACGCGTTCAAGATACTTCGCGAGGGCGCAGAGGTCGGCGGTGCAGTCTTTGCTAAAAAGGCGGGCAGAGGATTTTTTATTGCCTCTAAGGCAAGATTGAAAAACGGCGACGGCGTGTTCGTTACGACGGACGTGAAATTAAACGAACGGCTTCTCCAAGAGGAAAAACGTGGAG
>JAZRBK010000409.1:0-2233 GCA_045635025.1 Candidatus Scatosoma sp. | reverse complement strand
CATATATCAGCCTACGGGCGGTAAGATCCTGTTCGACGGAGAGGACATAACCGATCTCTCCATCACAGATAGAGCGAGAAAGGGAATAAGCTTTGCCTTTCAGCAGCCCGTCCGCTTCAAGGGAATTACGGTAAGAGACCTTATCACTCTTGCGGCAGGCAAGCCCATCAGCATCAACGAGGCTTGCGGCTATCTTTCTGAGGTCGGACTTTGCGCTCGCGACTATATCAACCGTGAGGTAAACGCATCCCTTTCGGGCGGCGAGCTCAAACGCATTGAAATCGCTACGATTTTAGCGCGCGCTACCAAGCTTTCCGTGTTCGACGAGCCCGAAGCAGGGATTGATTTATGGAGCTTTGGTAACCTTATCAAAGTGTTTGAAAAGATGCACGAAAAGACGCAGGGAAATATTTTAATCATTTCCCATCAGGAGCGTATTTTGAATATAGCCGACCGCATTATCGTCATTGCGGAGGGGCAGGTACGCGACGAAGGCAAAAAAGAGGACGTTTTACCCAAGCTTTTGGGTACGGACGCTTGCAAAGTTTTAACGGCAAAAATGTGAGGTGGATATGGACGCGATTGAAAAAGATTTACTCTTAAAAATAGCCGATTTACACGCCACCCCCGAGGGAGCGTTCAATATCCGTGAAAACGGAAAAACGGAAAGCAGAAACACGACGGCGAATATCGACATCGTTACGAAGACGGACGGCAAACAAGGGATAGATATCTATATCAAGCCGAACACGAAAAACGAAAGTATGCACATACCCGTTATTATTAGCAAAGCGGGGTTACAAGAGGTGGTATACAACGATTTCCATATCGGGGAAAACGCGGACGTTATCATCGTTGCGGGTTGCGGAATCCACAACTGCGGCGGTGTAGATACGACTTCCCGCCACGACGGCGTACACACCTTTTACGTAGGAAAAAACGCGAAAGTTAAGTACGTGGAAAAACACTACGGCGAGGGGG
This sequence comes from Candidatus Scatosoma sp., assembly GCA_045635025.1. GTDB lineage: Bacteria > Bacillota > Clostridia > Christensenellales > Borkfalkiaceae > Scatosoma. The sequence continues at coordinate 1,252 of JAZRBK010000409.1, read as the reverse complement.
ACGGGAACGGCAAAAACGTTATGAATCCCACCACGGTAGTGCACCTTGAAGAGGGCGCGTATTTGGAGATGGAAACGACGCAAATCAAAGGCGTGGATTCGACGAAACGGGTTACGAAAGCCACGATGAAAGCGGGTGCGAACTTTATCGTCAAGGAAAAACTGTACACGCACGGAAATCAAGTTGCGGACACCGATTTCGTAGTGGATATGGACGGCGAAAATTGCCGAGCGGACGTAATGTCCCGTTCGGTGGCGGCGGGCGAGTCGGTGCAGCATTTCGTTTCGACGATGAACGGCAACGCACCCTGCCACGGGCATACCGAATGTGATGCGATTATTATGGATAGCGCTTCGGTTACGGCGGCACCTTGTCTTACGGCGAACCATATCGATGCGGAACTCATTCACGAAGCGGCGATTGGGAAAATTGCAGGCGAACAGCTTATCAAGCTAATGACGCTTGGACTTAGCGAAAAGGACGCGGAAGAACAAATTATCAAAGGTTTCTTGCATTAATTTACGGGAAAAGGCAAGAAAGGAAAAGGTAAGAAAACGGCGAAAACTTGCAATTAGAAAATAAAATAAAAATATTTAAGGAAGTAAAAGATATGAGCGAACTTGCATACAAAAGAACGAACGTCTATGAAAAAGCGGACGAAAAATTGATGAAAGAAATCTTCGATTATGCGGAGGGGTATAAAGTATTCCTCGACGAAGGAAAAACGGAACGCGAGGCTTGCGCTTTTGCGAAAGCGGAAGCGATTAAAAACGGTTACAAGCCCTACAAGCTTGGGGAAAAGCTGAAAAAGGGCGACAAGGTGTACTACGACAATCGCGGGAAGAACCTTTATCTCATCAAAGTGGGGAACGCGGATATTGCCGAGGACGGCATTCGCATTATCGCTTCGCACATCGACAGTCCGAGAATTGATTTCAAGCAAGTACCTTTGTACGAAGCGGAGAGTATCGCGTTTGCGAAAACGCATTACTACGGCGGCGTGCGGAAATATCAATGGGCGACGATTCCCCTTGCGCTGCACGGAGCGGTAGCGCTTAAAGACGGGAGCGTTTTGAACGTAAAAATCGGCGAGGACGAGAACGACCCCGTATTCTACATCAGCGATTTGCTTCCCCACCTTGCGGCAAAACAAAACGCAAAGCCCCTCGGTCAAGCAATCGAAGGGGAAGACCTCAACATTTGGTTTGGGAACATTCCTTACGTAGCGGCGGAAAACGAAAAAGATAATACG
>JAZRBK010000408.1:0-4003 GCA_045635025.1 Candidatus Scatosoma sp. | reverse complement strand
CAACGCGAACGGGACACAAACCGTCCTATCGTCAACCCGTTTTGGGAAATAAAACCGATTACGAAAAATGAATATAAAGCAGGAAGTCGGAGGCCAAGCGGTCTTAGGAAGACAAGGATTTGGTTCAACTCCTTGGGTCACAGAACGACATGGCTACGATCCGACTTCAACGCGAACGGGACACAAACCGTCCTATCGTCAACCCGTTTTGGGAAATAAAACCGATTACGAAAAATGAATATAAAGCAGGAATTTGGAAAGAAATTCCTTTCTGATACGAAGCATATATATTTTTCCTTTCGGGGGCGTAGCGTCGCATAGGAAAAATCCAAATGTCAACGGGAAAAATTTTTTGCAACTTACTGAAATTGCCGGGCTTACAGCTCGGCTTTTTTTATTTTACGGACAAAAAATTTTATCCTGCGTTTCTCTTTTCGTTGACATTCGGAAAACACACTCGACGCATAACTGCCTGCCTCTTTTTCCTATGCACTTTTCGCCCTTGCCCGAAAGGGAAAATAAAAAATATATAGGAGTTTCACTTATGAAAATTGATTTCATTTCTAACGGAGAATTAGGCAATTTAATAGTTACCGTTCTCAACCCTGACGACATCTTTGAAGTCGTGAAAACTTTGGAATTTCTTGAAAAATTCCTTTGCGTAAACCTGTCCTACGACGTGGATTTTAATTATAACGAAGTACACGTAACCGTGGACGATTACTACGAATATCAAACCTTACGCAGAAAGATATTCGACCATTGTTGTATTGCATAAAAAGGAGGAAAAATATATGAAAAACAACACTATTTCTATTGTTATTGGTTCTTGGGGTTCGTATAACGAATGTAACGAACGCGCACTCGGTTCTAAATGGCTTGACCTTTCCGATTATTACGATTGGGAAGAAATTGAAGAAGAACTTAAAAAGCAAGGCTTTGAGCTTGACGGTATCGACGAGGAACTGTTTATTCAAGACATTGAAGGCATTGAAGATAGCTCTACCAACTGGGATTATATGCACCCCGAACGGCTTTTCAATATCTTAAAAGAAAGCGGCGTTTTGGATAAAGATTATAAATTCGACGTAATGCAGGCGTATTTGGAAATACGATGCTTTTCTGATTTTGAAGAACGCGTAAAAGAGCAAGGCGAAAATTGGGACGACGATATCAACATTTATAAAGGTTACGATTGGGACGACTACGGACGGGAAATGTTTTCTTCGTGCGGTTACGACAGAGAAATCCCCGAAAGCCTGCAAGACTTTTTCGACTTTGAAGCCTACGGAAAATATCTCGGTGATTATTACGTCCAAGAATACAGCGAAGGCTTAATTGAAATCTATTAAAGGAGCAAAACGATGATTATCTTAAATCTTGAAACGAAAAACGGCTCGCAACGTCGGATAAAAACGTATTTAGAGCAAAACGCAAGCGAAGTCCTCGCAGAAAAAATCAACAACGGCGTGCAAATTGAGAAAAACGGAAAAACGCTTATCAACAAGAAAGACTTAGATGGTTTTTGGGCGTATGCGTGTAAAAAAGCTCGTGAGAGCGGCGACGACTACACGGAAGACGAAACCGTGTTTGGTTGGGCGGTGCATTACTTTGAAGAAAACGAAATCGAAGGCACGCTTTATAACGAGGACGGAACGAAGTACGAACTACCGAAACCCGTATATAAACCCATACCTGCCCCCGTCATTCAAGAAAAACCGAAGCCTAAAAAGGCTCAAATTTCACTTTTCGATATGATGAACGCGGACGATAAAGGCGCCGAAGAAACGGTTGAAGAAGTGATTGACGAAACGTCCGATGAAGAAACTGAAACGGATATGAAAATCGACGAAGAAACGGGCGAAATTTTAGAACCCGTCAAAGAAAAGAAAACCGTACCTTTTCAACAGCTTTCCCCATTGTATCAAAAATATATCGGCTTCCAAAGACAATATCCCCAGGCGGTAATTGCTTACCGGCTTGGGGATTTTTTTGAAGTGTTTGGGGATAAAGCGGTAATGCTTGCAAACGAAATCGAACTTACCTTAACGGGGCGCGATTGCGGACTTGAAGAACGCGTGCCGATGGTCGGTTTTCCGTACCACGCTTCGGATAATTATTTCAAGAAAATTGCCGAGAAACACCAGCTTGTCGTTGTGGAAAGCAACGAAGCAACACTTTACCGCGTAGCGAAAGAAGAACCCGAAGCCGATGAAATAGACGAAACGGACGAAACCGAACTTGCCGAAATGCGCGAACGCTCGAAAGCGTTTGAATCGTCTGCGCTTTGCAAACTCATTGAAATTTTTGGTGATGAACTGACTATCCACGAGGAGGACATTTAAGATGATTACCCAAAAAGATATAAAACCTATCCCCAAATATATGATTGCTAATATCAAACGCAAGGATAAGCAGCGTTATCAAACGCCCTGCGGAAATAGCAGATTTTACGCCTATCTTACCGTGTGGAAAGGCGAGCTTACCAAAGTTACCGTTGCCGTTCGGCACAAATATAGAAAGTGGTATTGCAAGCAGGTTGCCGTCCATTTCTTACGCTCTGATACAAGCTACGTAAAAGACCTTTGCTATTACCGTATTGCAGGTTACGTTGTCGGTTGGCACGACGTCGGCGCAAGCGATGAAGCGAAATTCTTTGAAGATAGCGTATGGTACGAAAACGACACGTCGCTTTTCGATCCTTACGCTCCCGTTGTAAACCTCGATTTCTTGAAACGCTTTCCCGAATATAAATACTGTCCTTACGATAAATTTCAAAGCACGAATATTTTGGGTTGCTTACGGCTTTACGAGCAATTTCCCGAAGCTGAATATTTATTGAAAAGCGGCTTGGAACATTATGCAACTTCCAAAACCATTTTACGCGTATTGCAAAAGGATAAATCCTTCCATAAATGGCTTATGGCGAACAAGGACGAGAATATGTCGCGTGGTTGGTATTATTGCACCGCGCTTGTGGACGCATACAAGCATAATCAAAACATTAAATCCGTACAGGAATTTGAGGAACGCAAACACAGCTTTTCCCACGATTACTACGGAAAGAAAATCGTAAAAATTATTATGCGTAAGGGCAATAGAAACGGTTATAAACAGCTTTTTGCCTACCTTGATAAGCAAAAAATAAAACCGTCGCTTTATTACGATTACGTCAACGCCTGCGAATATCTTGACTTGGACTTAAACAATCCTTTAATCCGTTTTCCGAAAGATTTTAAGCGTTGGCACGATATCCGCATTGATGAAGCAGAAACAATACGCATTGAACGGGAACGCGTGGCGAAAAAAGAGCAAGCAAAGCAATTACGCAAAGAAAAACGCGAGCTTATCAAAAACTTTATGCGTGCCGCTGAAAAATACTTGCCGATGGACGGGTTTTCGGAAGAAAACCACTACGCCGTGTTTATCGCAAAATCGCCCGCCGAGCTTGTCAAAGAAGGCAACGCATTATCCCATTGCGTTGGGCGCAGAGGTTACGACAAGAAAATGGCGCGTGAAGAAACGCTTATCTTCTTCGTTCGTAAATTCGATGATTTAGATACGCCGTTCGTCACGCTTGAATATTCCATCAAGCAAAAGAGAATCTTGCAATGTTACGCTTACGACAATCAAAAACCCGAAGAAAAGGTTATTGAGTTTGTTAATAAGAAATGGTTACCGCACGCAAACCAACAATTACAAAAAATCGCCGCATAAGGCAAAGGAGCAAATATTATGAAAAACTATTATCGCATTACAACCTATTCCCCCGAAGAAAACGTTTCCGCTATCGTTGACAGCTACGGAAAGTTTGACGAGCTTATCGCGTTTAGCGCATTTCTCGTAAGTAAGAATTTCAAAATTCGCGCTGTTTCCAAAGAGCAAAATTTTGAGTTTGGGAATATCCCGAAAGCACAACCCGATGAACAGCATTTGATTTTACGCGCTTGTCAAACGGGCGAGCCGATTATTGACGGCAAACGCATTGAAGTGAACGGCAAAT